>NZ_JBSGUW010000017.1:0-23722 GCF_053608125.1 Isoptericola sp. NPDC055063
GCGTGCTCGCCCTGGTGCAGGGTGGTGGCGATCTCGGTGGTGACGGCGCGTCTGGCGAGCTCGAGGCGGCGGGCGGAGGGTGCCCGGCGGGCGGTGGGGTCGGCGGGGTCCAGGAGGTCGGACTCCAGGGCCTCGGCCAGGCTCGTGGCCTGGGCGAGGAGGACCGCGCGGTGGGCGTGCAGGGTAGCGATCTCGGCGTCGTTCGCGGCGAGCTGGTCGAGCACCCGGTCCAGGTCGGCCAGGGTCGGATGTTGCAGCGGCGCGGCCGCTTGCTGGGGTGGTGCTTCTTCCTCCAGCAGCTCGCTGATCGACGGGGTCCACGACCGTGGCATCGCAGCGAGCCGCTCCGCCGCCGCATTCAGGCCCACCGGCCCGCTCGCGCGACCCGCAGGCGTTCCGGCGGAGGTGCCGGTCGCGGAGTCGGGGAGCGTCGTCGTCATGCCCCCAGCCTAGCGACGTTCGAACACCTGTTCTATGCCTTCCCGGCAATCTGTGGACAACCGCGCGCCGCCGCTCGCGACAGGACGTGACGTGGCCCGACCCCGCTCAGCCCTCGGCGTTCTCCGTGACGTAGAGCAGGTTCCCGTCGGGGTCGCGGAAGGTGAACATCGGTGGGGCGGAGCCCCAGAGGAGGAGCTCACCCACGTCGACGCCGGCGGCCGCGAGGGCCGCGTGGTCCGCGCCGGCGTCCCGCGTGCCCAGGCGGATCCCGGTGTCGACCCCCGACGGGAGGCCGTCCCCGGCGCGGACGAGCGAGAGGGACGCGCCGCCGCCCCCGCCGGGGGCGATGTCGATCCAGCGGAACCCTGGCTGCAGCTCCGCGTCGAAGCGGACCTCCATGCCGAGCATCGACGTGTAGAACTCGAGGGCGGCGTCCTGGTCGCGGACGGGTACGGCGACGGTGAGGACGCCGGTGACGCGCGCTGCTGTGGGCATGAGGGGCCTTTCGTCGGTCCGGCCCGGACGGCCGGTCTCCTGGGTCGACCGCCGAACGGGCACGGTCTCATCGGCGAGCGGCTTAGGGTGTCCGACGGCAGCACGGCACGACGGAGGAACCATGACGACGCAGGACGCCGCGGTACGACGGGACGACGGCCGCTGGGCGGTGCGCGTCGCCGCCCTCGACGAGCTGGACGTGCGGACCGCGTACGAGGCGTGGCGGCTGCGCCAGGACGTGTTCGTCGTCGAGCAGGAGTGTGCGTACCCCGACCTGGACGGCCGGGACGCGGAACCCGGGACCCGGCACGTGGTGCTGCTCGACGGGGAGCGAGGCGGCCGCGTGGTCGCGACGGCCCGCGTCCTCGACGACGGCGACGTGCAACGCATCGGCCGCGTCGTGTGCCACCCCGCCGTGCGCGGCACCGGGGCCTCCGGCGTCCTCATGCAGGCCGCGCTGGACGTGGCCACCGCGGCCGCACCGTCGGCGGACGTCGTGCTCGGCGCGCAGTCGCCGCTGACCGGCTTCTACGGACGGTTCGGCTTCGCGCCGGACGGGCCGGAGTACCTCGAGGACGGCATCCCGCACACGCCGATGCGGTTGCACCGCTCGCTGTGACGTCCGGCGAGGCGGGTCGACAAGCCGACCACCCCGGGACGCCACGGCCGGGCGGGTCCGGGATGTCGGCCCCGGAGCCTAGGCTTGGTCCACGATGACCTCCCTGTTCGACAGCCTGTCCCTGCCCGGGTTCGACCACGCCGCGAAGGACGACACCGCACGCCTGCCGCCGGTCGCCCCGCGCTGGGACGACGACGCCGCAGACCCGTCGTCCGGCGCGCCCGCCTGGGTGCGCGACGCGGCGTCGGTGGCCCACGACGGCGGGGGCGAGCCGGGCCGGCCGCGGTCGCGAGGGGCGTTCGCGCACCTGGACCCGGACGCGCTGGTGGAGGGGCTCAATCCCCAGCAGCGGGCCGCCGTCGAGCATGCGGGCTCCCCGCTGCTCATCGTGGCGGGGGCGGGGTCGGGCAAGACGCGCGTGCTCACGCACCGCATCGCCTACCTGCTGGCCACGGGGCGGGCGCGGCCGGGGGAGATTCTCGCGATCACGTTCACCAACAAGGCCGCCGCGGAGATGCGCGAGCGGGTCGAGCATCTCGTGGGCCCCGCCGGCGGGCGGATGTGGGTCTCGACGTTCCATTCCGCGTGCGTGCGGATCCTGCGCAAGGAGGCCAAGACCCTCGGCCTGCGCTCCAGCTTCTCCATCTACGACGCCGCGGACAGCCAGCGCCTCATCACGCTGGTGACGCGCGAGCTGGACCTGGACCCGAAGAAGTACCCGGCGCGCTCCCTGGCGCACAAGATCAGCGACCTGAAGAACGAGCTGATCGACCCGGACACGTACGCGCGGCAGTCGGGCGCGGACACCGCGGATCACGCCGACGCCGCCGAGCCGCCCGCCGCGGGCTGGCGCGCGCGGGCTGCGGGAGGCGGGCTGGCCGACGGCGGGGCGCCCGAGTTCGACACCGTGCTGGCCGACGTCTACCGCCGCTACCAGCAGCGCCTCGCGCAGGCCAGCGCGCTCGACTTCGACGACATCATCATGACCACGGTGAACCTGCTGCAGGCGTTCCCGAACGTGGCGGAGCACTACCGGCGCCGGTTCCGGCACATCCTGGTGGACGAGTACCAGGACACGAACCATGCGCAGTACATGCTGGTGCGCGAGCTCGCGGGCGCCACCGCGGACGGCCCCGGCGTCGACGGCCTGGACCCGGCCGAACTGACGGTGGTGGGCGACGCCGACCAGTCCATCTATGCGTTCCGCGGCGCCACGATCCGCAACATCGTGGAGTTCGAGGAGGACTACCCGGACGCCACGACCATCCTGCTGGAACAGAACTACCGCTCCACGCAGACGATCCTGACGGCCGCCAACGCCGTCATCTCGCGCAACCCGGACCGCAAGCCCAAGCGGCTGTGGACCGACGCGGGCGCGGGGGAGAAGATCGTCGGCTACGTGGCCGACGACGAGCACGGCGAGGCGCGGTTCGTCGCGGAGGAGATCGACCGGCTCGGCGACGCCGACGGCGTGCGCCCCGGGGACGTCGCGGTGTTCTACCGCACCAACGCCCAGTCGCGGGCGCTGGAGGAGGTGCTGATCCGCGTCGGCCTGCCCTACAAGGTGGTGGGCGGCACGCGGTTCTACGAGCGCCGCGAGATCAAGGACGCCATCGCCTACCTGCGCGCGCTGGCGAACCCGGACGACGACGTCAACCTGCGCCGCGTGCTCAACGTGCCCAAGCGCGGGCTGGGCGACAAGGCCGAGTCGCTCGTCGCGTCGTTCGCCGACCGCGAGCGGCTGTCGTTCGGGGCGGCGCTGGAGCGCGCCGACGAGATCGGCGGCATGACCACCCGCACCTCCAAGCCCCTCCTGGCGTTCCGCGACATGATGCGCGACCTGCGCGCGCTGGTCGACGACGGAGAGCCGCCCGCCACGATCCTGGGCGCGGTGCTGGACCGCACCGGCTACCTCGCCGAGCTGCGCGCGTCGGACGACCCGCAGGACGCGTCGCGCGTGGAGAACCTCGCCGAGCTGCACGCGGTCGCGGCCGAGTTCAGCGAGCTGGACCCCGAGGGCGACCTCACCGACTTCCTCGAGCGCGTGTCCCTGGTGGCCGACGCCGACCAGATCCCCGACGAGGACGTGGCCGACGGGGAGGCGGAGCAGGAGCCCAAGGAGGACCAGGGCGTCGTCACGCTCATGACGCTGCACACCGCCAAGGGCCTCGAGTTCCCCGTCGTCTTCCTCACGGGCATGGAGGACGGCACGTTCCCGCACATGCGCTCCCTGCACGACGACTCGGAGCTCGCCGAGGAGCGCCGGCTCGCGTACGTCGGGATCACCCGCGCGCGCCAGCGGCTGTACATCACGCGCTCGGCCGTGCGGTCGGCGTGGGGCATGGCGAACGAGTTCCCGCCCAGCAGGTTCCTCGAGGAGGTCCCCGAGGAGCTGTGGGACTGGCGGCGGCGCGAGTCGTCCACGCAGTACCTGCGGCGCGGCGGGTCGGCGTGGGGCGGGTCGGCACGGGGCGGGTCGGCACGGTCGGGGACGTCCCGCGGCGCGTCGTCGGGCAGCACGTGGTCGCCGCAGCGGAAGTCGCCGTCCGAGGGCGTCGGCGGCCGGATCGGCCGTCCCAAGGACGCGGGCACGACGACGGGGACCGGCGCGACGTTCGGCTCGGCCACGCCGCGCAAGGACGCGGACGTCCCGTCGCTCGACGTGGGGGACAAGGTCACGCACGACGCGTACGGCGTCGGCACCGTCGTGTCCCTGGAGGGCAGCGGGCCGAACTCCGTCGCGCGGATCGACTTCGGCGCGGACGGCACCAAGCGGCTGCTGCTGCGGTACTCGCCAGTCACGAAGCTCTGACGTCGGGCGAACCGCCGAGCGACCGGGGCCGGGATCCGGCATCGTGACCGTGTGCTGCTGGACGCGAGGACGCTGCGCGGGCTCGCCGACGGGACGGTGACCCACACCTACCGTCGGTGGGCCGTGGTGCGCGTGCAACCCGGGTCGACGATGCGCACCCGGGTGGGCGTGGTCGAGGTGACGGCCGTGGACCCGGTGGCGCTGGAGGCCGTCGACGACACGGACGCGCGCGGGGCGGGCTTCCGCTCGGCGTCGACCGCCCGCGCCTGGATCGAACGGCGCGGCGAGGGCGAGCTGTACCGGGTGGGCCTGCGCCTGGCGGGCCCGGACCCGCGCGTCGCGCTGCGGGAGGACGACGACCTGGACGACGCCGCCGTGGACGCGATCCGCACCCGGCTCGCGCGCATGGACCGCGCCGCCCCCGTGCCGTGGACCCTCGACTACCTGGAGCTCGTCGAGGCGCGGCCCGCCGTCGTCGCGCGCACCCTCGCCGAGGGGCTGGGCATGGAGCGCGACCCGTTCAAGATCCGGGTGCGGCGGCTCAAGGAGCTGGGCCTCACCGAGAGCCTCGACGTCGGCTACCGGCTGTCGCCCCGCGGGCGCGCCTACCTCGCCCGGACGCGCGAATAAGCACGGTGTCAGGCTGCGCGGCCCTCGCTCACGGCGGCGGCGCGCAGGGCCGCGACGTCGGTGCCCGCGTCGCGCAGCGCGGCCTCCAGGACGCGGCCGCCGGGGCAGTCGGCGCGCAGCACGCCGAGCAGCAGGTGCCGGTCGTCGATGCCCTTGTCGCCGAGGCGCACCGCCTCGCGCAGCGCGAGCTCGAGCGCCTTCTTCGCGTCCGGGGCGAACGGGTGGTGCGAGCGCTGCCGGCGCGGCTTCGCGGCGCGCTCGAGGGCGCCGCGCCCGAAGACCTCGTCGGTGCGCCTGCGGACCTCGTCGAGGTCGACCCCGACCGAGGCCAGCGCGGCGCCGTCGAGGGTGTCGTCGGCCTCGACGGCCTGCCGGCAGCGCGCCTCGACGTCCGCCGGGTCGAGCCCGGCGGCCCGGAGGGTGGCGGCCGCTGAGCCTCCGCGGCGGGCGAGCGCGACGACCAGGTGACGCGTGTCGATCGTCTCGGTGCGCAGGTCGACCGCCACCTCCTGGGCGTCGACGACGGCGGCGCGTGCGTCCTTCGTGAACCTCTCGAACATCAGATCCTCCTGCCGTGCTTCTTGTGGACGGCCTGCTTGGTCACGCCGAGCGCGTCGGCGACGTCCTGCCACGACCAGCCGAGCGTCCGGGCCCGCTCCACCTGGAGCGTCTCGAGGCGGTCGGCCAGGTCCCGCAGCGCGCGGACGGCCCGCAGGCCCTCTCCTGGGTCGTCGCCGGCGGCGGCGCCGACGAGCGTCTTCTCCGTCATGCCGTCAACTATGGTTGACGTCCTTGAGCTCTGTCAACCCGTGTTGACGCAACTGTCCGGCGGAGCTGTCAGGGCCACGCGAAGGCATGGATGGTCCTGAGCCTGACAACTCGGGCGGGCGGCTGTGGGATCGGTCACCTGCGGCGGGGGATTGCAGGGCCGCGGTTCCCGGCGTCGCGCGGGTCGGACTACCCTGTTCGGGGATGTCTTGATGTCGAGACATCGTTCGTGCCGGCCTCTGCCGACCCAGGGGCACCACCGATGGAAGGACGCAGCAGGGTGGACCTGTTCGAATACCAGGCTCGCGACATCTTCGAGAAGCACGGCGTGCCCGTGCTCGGCGGCGTCGTCGCGACGACGCCCGAAGAGGCTCGCGCAGGTGCAGAGGAGCTCGGCGGCGGGACCGTCGTCGTCAAGGCCCAGGTGAAGGTCGGTGGCCGCGGCAAGGCCGGCGGCGTCAAGCTGGCGCACTCGCCGGCCGAGGCCGAGGAGAAGGCCTCCGAGATCCTCGGGATGGACATCAAGGGCCACACGGTCCACCGCGTGATGATCGCGCAGGGCGCCAAGATCGCCGAGGAGTTCTACTTCTCCGTGCTCCTGGACCGCGCGAACCGCAACTACCTCGCCATGTGCTCCGTCGAGGGCGGCATGGAGATCGAGCAGCTCGCCGTCGAGCGCCCCGACGCCCTCGCCAAGGTGGCCGTCGACCCGATCGTGGGCATCGACGAGGCCAAGGCGCGCGAGATCGTCGACGCCGCGAACTTCGCCGACGAGCTCAAGGCCCCCGTCGCCGACGTCATCCAGAAGCTCTGGACGGTCTTCACGGCCGAGGACGCGACGCTCGTCGAGGTGAACCCGCTGGTCCGCACCGAGGACGGCTCGATCGTCGCCCTCGACGGCAAGGTGTCGCTGGACGACAACGCCTCCGAGGTGCGCCACCCGGACCACGAGGCGCTCGAGGACAAGGCCGCGGCGGACCCGCTGGAGGCCAAGGCCAAGGAGAACGGCCTCAACTACGTCAAGCTCGACGGCGAGGTCGGCATCATCGGCAACGGCGCGGGCCTCGTGATGAGCACGCTCGACGTCGTCGCGTACGCCGGCGAGGCGCACGGCGGCGTCAAGCCCGCCAACTTCCTCGACATCGGCGGCGGCGCGAACGCCACCGTCATGGCGAACGGCCTGGACGTCATCCTCAACGACCCGCAGGTCAAGAGCGTGTTCGTCAACGTCTTCGGCGGCATCACCGCCTGCGACGAGGTCGCCAAGGGCATCGTCGGCGCGCTGGAGATCCTCGGCGACGAGGCCAGCAAGCCGCTGGTCGTCCGCCTCGACGGCAACAACGTGGATCTCGGCCGCGCCATCCTGCGCGAGGCGAACCACCCGCTGGTCACCCTGGCCGAGACCATGGACGGCGGCGCCGACAAGGCTGCCGAGCTGGCCAACGCCTGATCGCCCGAGACGACGCGGAAAGCAGAGACTTCACTGACATGTCCATCTACCTGAACAAGGACAGCAAGATCATCGTCCAGGGCATCACCGGCGGGATGGGTGCCAAGCACACCGCCCTGATGCTCGACTCCGGCGCACAGATCGTGGGCGGCGTCAACGCCCGCAAGGCCGGCACCACCGTGACCCACAAGGACCACGAGGGCAACGACGTCACGCTCCCCGTCTTCGGCACCGTCAAGGAGGCCATGGCGGAGACCGGCGCGAACGTGTCCGTCCTGTTCGTGCCGCCGGCGTTCACCAAGGACGCGGCGATCGAGGCCGTCGACGCCGAGATGCCGCTGATCGTCGTCATCACCGAGGGCGTCCCGGTGCAGGACTCCGCCGAGGTCTTCGCCTACCTCCAGGGCAAGAAGACGCGCATGATCGGCCCGAACTGCCCCGGCATCATCACGCCGGGCGAGTCGCTCGCCGGCATCACGCCGCACACCATCACGGGCAAGGGCCCGATCGGCCTCGTGTCGAAGTCGGGCACCCTGACCTACCAGATGATGTACGAGCTGAAGGACCTCGGGTTCTCGACCGCCATCGGCATCGGCGGCGACCCGGTCATCGGCACCACGCACATCGACGCGCTCGAGGCCTTCGAGAACGACCCGGAGACCAAGGCGATCGTCATGATCGGCGAGATCGGCGGCGACGCCGAGGAGCGCGCCGCGGCCTACATCAAGGAGCACGTGACGAAGCCGGTCGTCGGCTACGTCGCGGGCTTCACCGCCCCCGAGGGCAAGACCATGGGCCACGCCGGCGCCATCGTCTCCGGCTCGGCGGGCACCGCGCAGGCCAAGAAGGAGGCCCTCGAGGCCGTCGGCGTGAAGGTCGGCAAGACGCCGTCCGAGACCGCCGAGCTCATGCGCGAGATCCTCGAGGCGCTCTGACTGCGAGCGTCCTGACGCACCGCGCGACGGCGCCCGTCCCTCCGGGGGCGGGCGCCGTCCGCGTGTCCGCGGGGCCCTGTGTGTCTGCGCGGTTCCGCCCGGTGCCCGGGGGACGATGGGGCCCGTGAGCGCACCGCCCGGAACCCGATCCCCCCGCACCGGCCGCACGGTCGAGGGCGGCTCCTCGGCCCGGCGCCTCGGCCGCGGGGGAGAGCGGTTCGCGGCGTCGACGTCCGGTGCGTGGGCCGCCCTGCAGGGGATCGTGCTGTCCGGGGCGGTCGTCGTGCTGCTCGCCGTGGTCGGCGTGCTCGGCGGCTCGCCCGACTCCGCGTGGACGGGCGCCGTCGGCCTCGCGACCGGGCTCTGGCTGCTGGGCCACGGCGTGCCGCTGGCCGCCGGGACCGGCGTGGTCACGCTCGTCCCGCTCGGGATCGGCGCGCTCGCGGTCTTCACGACGTACGTCTCGGTCAAGCGCTCGGCGCTGCCCACGCTGGCGGCGTGGGTCGGGGCGGCCGCCGCCTACGCGGTGGTGACGTGCGCCCTCGCGGCCGCGACCGCCGGCGTGGCCGGCGGCGACGGGCTGGCCGCCACCGGGCCGCGGCTCGCGCTGGCGGCGCTCGGCGGCCTCGTCGTCGGGGGCGCGGGCGCGGCGCTCGGCATCCTCGTGCCGCCGGACCGGCCCGCCGTCGTCGCGCCCGGCGGGCTCCTCGACCGCGCCGTGCCCGACGTCGTGCGGCTCGGGATGCAGGCGGGCACCGTCGCGCTCGTCACCCTGGTGGGCCTCGGCGCCGCGCTCACGGGGGTGTGGGGGGTGGCCGGGCGCGCCACGTCGGAGGACGTGGTGGCGGGCCTCGACCCGGGCTGGATCGGCGGCGTGGTGTTCGCGGTGGCCCAGCTCGCCCTGCTGCCCAACCTGGTGCTGTGGGCGACGGCGTGGCTGGCCGGGCCCGGGTTCGCCGTCGGGCAGGACACCCTGTTCGCCCCTGGTGGGACGACGACCGGTCCGCTGCCGGCCGTGCCCCTGCTGGGCGCCCTGCCCGGGCCCGACTGGTCGGGCACCGTGGCGACGGTCGCGGGCCCGCTGACGGTCGTCGCCTGCGGGCTGCTCGCCGGGTGGTTCGCGTGGCGCCGGCTCGACCCCGAGCGGGTGCGCTGGGCCGACGTCGCGCAGGTGCTGGTGGGCGTGGTGCTCCTGGCCGGCGTCGTGACGGGGCTGCTGCAGTGGTGGGCGGGCGGTGCGGTCGGCGCCGGCCGGCTGGCGGACGTCGGGGCGGACCCGTTGCTCGTGGGCGCCGTGGTGGCGGTCGAGGTCGGCGTCGGCGCGGCGGTGGTGCTGGCGGGCGGGTACCTGGACGTGGGATCGCGGCTGCGGCGCGGGTAGGGGCCGCCGGTAGGGTGGGCGTCGTGCAGACCCCGTCCGGCCACCCCGTCGCGTCCACGTCCGCCCAGGCGACGGCCCAGGCCCGGCTCGTCGTCCTCGCCTCCGGCGGGGGCTCCAACCTCGCGGCGCTGCTCGCCGCCCACGACGACGCCGCCTACGGGGCCCGCGCCGTCGGCGTCGTCTCCGACAAGCCGGACGCCGGGGCCCTCGACCTGGCCCGCGACGCGGGCGTGGCGTCCGTGGTCGTCGCCCCGCGGGACTTCGACGACCGCGCGGCCTGGAACGTCGGCATCGCCGAGGCCGTGGCCGTCTTCCGGCCGGACTTCGTGGTGCTGGCTGGCTTCATGCGCATCCTCGCGCCGTCGTTCGTCGAGCGCTTCGCCGGGCGGATCGTCAACACGCACCCGGCCCTGCTGCCGTCGTTCCCCGGCGCGCACGGCGTGCGCGACGCCCTCTCCTACGGCGTGAAGGTCACCGGCTGCACCGTGCACGTCGTCGACGCCGGGGTCGACACCGGCCCGATCCTCGCCCAGGCCACCGTGCCCGTGCTCGACGGCGACGACGAGGCCGCGCTGCACGAGCGGATCAAGGTCGCCGAGCGCGCCCTGCTGGTGGAGACCGTGGGGCGCGTCGCCCGCGAGGGCCTGCGTGTCGACGGGCGCCGGGCGACCCTCGGCTGACGCCCGGGCTCAGCCCTTCGTGTCGCTCGCTGCCTTCTCGTCGTCGTCCGCGGACGTGTCGTCGCGCGGGCCCAGCACCGTGACGACCTGGTAGGTGTCGCGGGCGACACCCTGGCTGTCGCGGGCCTTCGCGAGGTTCTCCTCGCTCCAGCGGTCGATCAGCGCGGCGAGCTCCTGCGCCATGCCGTCCGCCTCCTCCTTGGTCAGAAGAAGCGTCGTGAGCAGGAACTGCCGGCGGGCGGCGCCGTCGTCCCGCTCGTCGTGCGTGAAGACGTCGGAGACCCAGCGCAGCGCCGGCCGCAGGATCGCGGTGCCGGCCGCAGGAGAGTTCGACTTGATCTGGTAGGTCTCCGCCACGTTGGTCCACACCCGGTCGCGCTTGTCGCGCGCGTGCTCCGGCGCCTCGACGATGAGCCCGGCCTTGGCGAGCACCCGCAGGTGGAAGCTCACCGAGTTGGCGGGCTGCCCGATCGCCTCGGCGAGGTCGGCGGCGCGCGCGTGCCCCACCACCGACATCTGCATGAGGATCCGCTGACGGACGGGGTTCGCGATGGCGCGCAGCGCCGCGGGCTCGCTGATCTCCATGGACTCCAGCACGGGGACGAGCCTAGCAAGAATTCCGCAACACCCAATGCGCAATGACTATTGCGCAACAAGCGTTGCGGGTCTACCGTCGTCCTCATGACCGAGACCCCGACGACCGCAGCGCCGTCCACCGTGAGCGAGACCGTCGTCCCGACCGAGGGCGTCGACGTGACCGAGGCGCTCGCGCCCCTGCGCCGCAACCGGCCGTACATGCTGCTGATGACGGGGCTCACGACCCAGTCGCTGGGCGGCAGCATCACCAAGTTCGCCGTGCCGCTCCTGGCGCTCCAGCTCACCGGCTCGCCGACCGCCGCCGGCGTGGTGGCGGCGGTGGGGCAGACCGGCGCACTGCTCGCGGCCCTGCCGGCCGGCGTCGTCGCCGACCGCACGGACCGCCGCCGGCTGGTCGTCGTCGCCGCGAGCGTCGCGGCGCTCCTGTGGGCGACGGTCGTCGTCGCGGGGATCACCGGCGGGCTCACCGCCTGGCACCTCGCCGCGGTCCTCTTCGGCGCGGCGGTCGCCACCGCCTTCCTCGACCCGGCCATCAGCGGCGCCTTCCGCGCCGTCGTCCCGCAGCCGCAGCTGCCCACCGCGTACGCCGCGGCCCAGGGGCGCGACGCCGTCGCGGGGATGCTCGGGGGCCCGTTGGGCGGCGCGCTCTACGGCGTCGCGCACGTCGTGCCGATGCTCGGGGCGGTCGTCGGCGAGGTCGCCACGGCCGTCTGCGCCTTCTTCGTCCGGGAGCCCCTGGGCGGCGACGCCGACGCGGCCCGCGCCACCCGCCCGCTGGACGCCCTCAAGCAGGGGCTGCGCTTCGTGTGGGCCGTGCCCCTGTTCCGCGCCTGCCTCGGCCTGTTCGTCATGGTCAACATCGCGCTCGGCGGCATGATGATCGGCATCAGCCTCGAGCTCGCCCGCACGGGCACCCCGCCCGTGCTGATCGGCGTGTTCAACATGGTCGCCGCGGGGTCGATGCTGCTGGGCTCGTTCGTCGCGCCGCCGCTCGTCGCGCGGATGCGGCTCGGCGCCGTGACCGTCGTGTCGCTCGGGCTGCTGGTGATCGCGTTCGCGGGCATGGCCCTCACGCAGACGTATGTCGCGTACCTCGTCCTCATCGGCGGCGGCGTGCTCCTGGTCCCGGCCGTGAACGCGGCGATGGCCGGCTATACCGCGGCGATCACGCCGGGGGAGATGCAGGGCCGGCTGGCCTCGGTCCTCGGGCTCAGCGGCGTGGCGGCGATGCCGTTCGCCCCGCTGGTCGGCGGCACCCTCCTCGGGGCGGGCGGCATCGGCGTCGTGCTGTGGACCCTGGTGGCGCTGCTCGCCGCCACCGTCGTCGGCCTGGCGCTGGTGCGGTCCCTGTGGCGGGTCGGCACCCCGGACTCCTGGGCCGACGACGCCCTCCCGATGCCCGCGGAATGACCCGTCCGCGAGTTGTCAGGGCCGCGTGGACAACGACGTCCACGTGGCCCTGACAGGTCGCGCGTCAGACGGCGGACCAGCCGCCGTCCGACGCGACGATCGCGCCGTTGAGGTTCACGGCGTCCGTCGACAGCAGGAACGTGATCGACGCGGCGAGGTGCTCCGCCGTCGCGATCCCGGGGATGTTGCCCATGAACCGTCCCAGCCGCGGGCCGCCGAACTCGGCCTGGCCGGGCACCTGGATGCCGGTGGCGACCCCGCCCGGCGCGACGGCGTTCACCTGCACGCCCGTGCCGGCGTACATCACGGCCGACGACTTGGTGAGGCCGACGACGGCGTGCTTGGAGGCGGTGTACGCGGCGCCCGCGGCGGACCCTCGCAGCCCCGCCTCGGAGGCGACGTTGACGATGCGGCCGCGGCCGGCGTCGAGCATCCCGGGCAGGACGGCGCGCATGAGGCGCATCGTGCCGTCGACGTTCACGCGCATCACGCGCTCCCACATCGCGTCGGTGAGCTCGTGCACCGCGCCCATGTCGTCCATGATCCCGGCGACGTTGGCGAGGGCGTCGACGCGGTCGCCCGCGGCGCGGACGATCTCCTCGACGGACGCGGGGGAGGTGATGTCGCCCGCGACGGACACGACGTCCCCGCCGGGGAGCGACGCGGCGAGCTCGTCCAGCTTCTCCTTCGCCAGGTCGACGGCGACGACGCGCCCGCCCTCGCGCGCCACCCGGGACGCGACGGCGCGGCCGATGCCGGACGCGGCGCCCGTGACGATCACCGTCTGCCCGGCGAAGCGGCCCGGGGTGACCTGCTCGGCCCAGGGTGCGGGGGCGGGGGAGCCGGTCCGCTCGGGGGCGTCGGCGTCGTCCGGCGCCTGCTCGCGATAGGCGGCGACGAGGCCGTCGACCATCTCCGCGGGGAACTGGCCGTTCGACAGGGTGACGAGCTGCTTGAGGGGCAGGCTCCGGGCCGGGGCGAGGGCCTCGGCGGACGCGCCGGCCTGCTCCAGGACGGCGCCGATGATGCGGCCTCCGACGGGGTGGTCGAGCCACTCGCCGACGGTCGAGGATGCGGACAGGGCCATGGTGCTCTCCTTGCTGGACGTTCCCTCGCGGGCTGGTGCGCCGCCTCTCGACGACCTATCCGGACAACACTGTCCGGTTGTTAGTCTATTCCGGTGCCCACCGACCCGAGCAAGCCCCGCCCGTCCGCCCGGAGCAACCCCGGGCCCGCGGCCGCCGCGCGCAACCGTGCGGCGCTGGTGGCGGCGGCGCACGCCGTGTTCGCCGAGTCCGGCACCGCGGCCCCGCTGAGCGCGGTCGCGCGCCGTGCCGGCGTCGGGCAGGGCAGCCTCTACCGGCACTTCCCGGACCGCGTCTCGCTCGTCGCCGCCGTCGTCGAGGAGAACGTCGTCGCGCTGGAGCGGTCGTCGGCGGACGGCGCCGCGCTGCCGGAGCTCCTCGGCCTCGTGACGCGGCACGCGATCGAGTCCGTCGGGGTGGTCGACCTGCTGGTCGAGGACCGCCCGGGGCGCATGCTCGAGCTGCGCGACCGCGTCGCCGCCGTGCTCGCCGAGCGTCTCGAGGCGGCGCTCGCGGCCGGGCACGTGCCCGCGGGGTCCACGGTCGAGGACCTCATGCTCGGCGTCGAGCTCGTGGCCGGGGCGCTCACCCGGCGCCCCGCGGCCGAGCGCGGGCCCATGGCGTCGCGGGCCTGGCGGCTGCTCGGCGTCGAGGTGGCGCTGCCGTGACCGCCGCCGTGACCCCGCGGTGACTCGGCCCGACGGCGTTCGATAGACTCGCCCCCGGCCGTGACTGGCGAGGGTGGGTCACCACCGGGGAGCGGCCACCCCCAGATCGACCCGCTGTGCGCGCCGCCCGCCTGGGTGCCAGGGTCCTTGAGAGACGACTTTCGAGGAGACCTTCATGACCGGCGCCCCCACCGCTCCCGACGTCCAGCTCGCCGACGACGCCCAGCGCCCCGTGCGCCGCGCGCTGCTCAGCGTCTACGACAAGACCGGCCTGACCGAGCTCGCCACCGCCCTGCACGCCGCGGGCGTGGAGCTCGTCTCGACCGGCTCCACGGCCTCGAAGATCGCCGACGCCGGCATCCCTGTCACGCGAGTCGAGGAGCTCACCGGCTTCCCGGAGTGCCTCGAGGGTCGCGTCAAGACGCTGCACCCGCGCGTGCACGCCGGCATCCTCGCCGACACCCGCAAGGCCGACCACCTCGCCCAGCTCGCCGACCTCGGCATCGAGACGTTCGAGCTGGTCGTGGTGAACCTCTACCCGTTCGCGGCGACCGTCGCGTCCGGCGCCGGCCCCGACGAGGTCGTCGAGCAGATCGACATCGGCGGCCCGTCCATGGTCCGCGCCGCGGCCAAGAACCACCCGAGCGTGGCCGTCGTCGTCGACCCGGCACGCTACGACGACGTCGTCGCGGCCGTGCAGGGCGGCGGCTTCACCTTCGCGCAGCGCAAGCGCCTCGCCGCCGCCGCGTTCGCGCACACCGCGCAGTACGACGTCGCGGTCGCCTCCTGGTTCGCCAGCTCGTACGCGCCCGACGCGGTCGCGCTCGAGTCGCACATGCCCGACGTCACCGGCGCCGCCTTCGAGCGTGCGGAGGTGCTGCGCTACGGCGAGAACCCGCACCAGAAGGCCGCCCTGTACACGCGGACCGACGGCGCCACCGGCCTCGCCCAGGCCGCGCAGCTGCATGGCAAGGCGATGAGCTACAACAACTACGTCGACGCCGACGCCGCGTGGCGCGCCGCGCACGACCACGAGGGCCCGGCGGTCGCGATCATCAAGCACGCCAACCCCTGCGGCATCGCCGTCGGCGAGGACATCGCGCAGGCGCACGCCCGCGCGCACGCCACCGACCCGGTCTCGGCGTACGGCGGCGTCATCGCGGCCAACCGCGTCATCACCCGGGCCGCGGCCGAGGGGATCGCGCCGATCTTCACCGAGGTCGTCGTCGCACCGGGCTTCGAGCCCGAGGCGCTCGAGATCCTCCAGAAGAAGAAGAACGTGCGGCTGCTCGTCGTCGACACCCCGCCGCACGCCGTCGCCGAGAACCGCCCGATCTCCGGCGGCATGCTGGTCCAGGAGGTCGACCGGTTCCAGGCCGAGGGCGACGACCCCGCATCGTGGACCCTCGCCGCGGGCGAGGCCGCCGACGAGGCCACCCTCGCCGACCTGGCCTTCGCGTGGCGGTCGGTGCGCGCGGCGAAGTCGAACGCCATCCTGCTCGCCGACCGGGGTGCCGCCGTCGGCATCGGCATGGGCCAGGTCAACCGCGTGGACTCCTGCCGCCTGTCCGTCGAGCGGGCCAACACGCTCGCCGAGGGCGAGTCCGGCCCGGTCGAGCGGGCGCGCGGCTCCGTCGCCGCGTCCGACGCGTTCTTCCCCTTCGCCGACGGCCTGCAGGTGCTGCTCGACGCCGGCGTGCGCGCCGTCGTGCAGCCGGGCGGCTCCATCCGCGACGCCGAGGTGATCGAGGCCGCGCAGGCCGCCGGCGTCACGATGTACCTCACCGGCACGCGCCACTTCGCGCACTGAGGAGTGCCGAACAGGCGGTTGACACCGTGATGGGGCGCGTCGACGCCCCACAACGGTGTCAACCGCCTATTCGGCGTCAGGGGGCGACGGCGGCCTTGAGCCGGACGGCGGGGTCGAGGGCGCGCGCCAGGTCGAGCCGGAGCGGCTCGCCGCGGCTCATGAGACGGCGCACGCCGCCGACGTCGCGCGGGGAGTCGACGAGCAGCACGGCGCGGACGGTCGCGACGCCGTCGAGCGGGCCGTCGACGTCCGGGGCCTCCGCCGGGTCCAGGTAGAGCGCCGCCCACGGGCCCTCGCCGGGGGCGCCCCGCAGCACCACGGGGGAGCCCTCGGCGGGCAGCCCGAGCAGGGCCAGGTCGTGGCCGAGCTGCTGGGAGAAGACGTACGGCGCGTGGCCGGCGCCGTGGTCGCCACCGGCGCCCTCGATGCCGAGCAGGGCGCGGACGGTCGGGTCCGGGTCGTGCAGGGCGGCCGACCAGTGCCCGCCGGGCACCGTGCCGAACACCGGGTGCGCGCGCGAGGCGACGTCCCCGACCGCCCACACCCGCGGGTGGCCGGGGACGCGGCCGTCGGCGTCCACCTCCAGCGCGCCCCGCGGGTCCAGCGGCAGCGCGCCCGCGAGCCAGCCCGTCGCGGGGCGGGCCCCGACGGCGGTGAGCACGAGGTCCGCCGGGACGTGCTCGCCGCCGGCCAGGCGCACCCCGGTGTCGTCGACGGCAGCCACCGCGGACCCGGTGCGCAGGTGGACCCCCGCGTCGTCGTACCAGCCCGCGAGGCGCGCGCCGATCTCGCGGCCGAGCTGGCGGGACAGGGGCGCGTCCGCGGCCTCGAGCACCGTGACGTCGGCGCCCGCCCCGGCGGCCACGCCCGCGAGCTCGGCCCCGATCCAGCCCGCCCCCACGATGACGAGCCGCAGGCCCGGGCGCAGCGCCGACCGCAGCCGCTCGGCGTCGGCCGCCGTGTGCAGCAGGGCGGAGGCGTCGAAGCCGGGCGGCACCACGGGCACCGAGCCCATGGCCAGCACGACGGCGTCGGCCTCGACGCGGTCGGCGCCCGTCACGACGACCACGCCGTCCGGACCGGTCTCCAGCGCCCGCGCGGGCTCCGCCAGGCGGACGTCGTCGGCGAGCGTCTCGACGTCGACGCCGAGGTCCGCGCTCAGCCAGACGGGCTCGGGGCGCGTGAGGAGCTCCTTGGACAGCGGCGGGCGGTCGTAGGGCGGCACGCCCTCCGCGCCGAGCAGGGTGACGCGGCCGTCGAAGCCGTGCGCGCGCAGCGCCGCGACCGTCTGCGCTCCCGCGAGGCCCGCGCCGACCACGACGACCGTGCGGGGCCGGGGGACGGGCTGGGAGGTGGGGGTCGTGGGCTCGGGCACGTTGCTCACCGTAACCCGGGTGGGACGGGCACCAGGGACGGGCGCCCTCCCGACGACGGTAGGCTCGTCTGCCGTGGATCCCCGTGCACTGCCCGACCCTCCCGGAGGGCGCAAGCCCGCGCCCACCTGGCACTCCGTGGAGGCCGAGCACGAGGAGGCCGCCCGCGCCGTGCCCGGCCCGGAGCGCGCGATCGTCACGGTGCTGAGCGGGATCGTCCTGGCCGTGCTGCTCGGCGTGCTGGTCGGCGCCCGCCTCGGGGTCGGCGTGATCGCCCTCACGCTGGCCGTCGCGGGCACGTGGCGGGCCACCTCCCGGACCGGGCCGGTCGGCCTCGTCGTGCGCAGCCGCGGCTTCGACGTCTTCCTGTGCTGGGCGGCGGCGGTCGTGATCGGCGTCCTCGCGGTCACCGCGCCCGGCCTGAGCTGAGCGGCGCCCCGCCGGCACGACGACCCGTCTGGACGGGACGCTGGACAGGACGAGGGCCGGCACCCCGCGGGGATGCCGGCCCTCGTGCCGTGCTGAGCCGGGTCAGGCGCGGGGTGCGTCGCCCTTCGGCTCGTCGCCCGACGCGTCCTGTGCGGCGTCCGAGGCGTCGGCCGCGCGCTCCTCGGCTTCGGCCTCGGGAACGGCCGGGAGGGCGCCGTCGTCGACGACGTCGTGCTCGGCGCCGGTCCGCGCGGTGTCGGCCTCCTCGGTGCGCTCCTCGACGGTCACGGCCGCGTACTCGAACTCGGTCAGCGCGACGGCTGGCACCGGCTGGAACGCGCGGACGAACAGCGCGGCGAGCGCCGCGCCGACCAGCGGGGCGACGACGAAGACCCACAGCTGGCCCCAGGTCCACCCGCCGGCGAACACGGCCGAGGCGAACGACCGCGCCGGGTTGAGCGACGCGTTGGTGACCGGCCAGGCGACGATGATCAGGGCGCCGAGGGCCAGGCCGATGACGGCGGGGGCGAAGGCGGACTTCGAGCGCTTGCTCGTCACGGCGAGGATGATCCCGACGAAGACGGCGGTGACGATCACCTCGACGAGGATCGCCGACCACTGCGAGAACTGGACGGGGCTGCCCGACGCCGCGGTGAGGTTCGCCAGCGGCGAGTGGCTGCCGAAGCCGTTGGCCGTCCCCGCGAGGACGCCGGCCTTGTCCTCGGCGCCCACGAGGGCCGGGTACCCGGTCGGGACGAGGGAGAACACGACCGCGGCGGCGGCGGTGCCGCCGACGAGCTGCGCCACCCAGTACGGCGCGAGGTCGCGCCACGGGGTGCGGCCAGCGAGCGCCGCGCCGAGCGTCACCGCCGGGTTGAAGTGGCCGCCGGACACGGCGCCGACCGCCGCGATCGCGCCCATGAGGAGGAGCGCGGCCGCGAGCGCCACGGGAAGGATCTGGTTGTTGTTCACGGCGTTGAACGTGGCGGTGCCGACGATGCCGAGCACCAGCACGAACGTGCCGAACGCCTCGGCGGCGAGGCGCTGGAACAGGCCGTGCTCGACGGGCGCGGCCGCGGTGTCGACCTCGACCGAAGCCGTACCGCCCTCGGCGGCGATGTCCTGGGACATGAGGGTCCTTCTCTGTTCGGGAGACGGGCGTCTCGGTTCGCCCCCCGCTCGGAGGGCCGGTCGTGCGTGACCGACCTCGCAGGCCGGCAGCGCGGGCATGCTTCCACCGTGGTCTGAACGGTTGCTGAGCGCGGGCCGACGGTGGCGCTGCTCGCACCGTACCGCGCGTCGTCCCAGGTCGCGTTCCGCCACGGCGGTCGGCGTGCCGGTCGACCCGGGAGCCGGGCTGCGCCAGAGTGGGGGCATGACCACACCAGTGAACGTCACCGTCACCGGGGCGGCGGGCCAGATCGGGTACGCGCTGCTCTTCCGGATCGCGTCGGGCGCGATGCTCGGCCCCGACACCCCCGTGCGGCTGCGGCTGCTGGAGATCCCGCAGGCGGTGAAGGCGGCCGAGGGCACGGCCATGGAGCTCGACGACTGCGCCTTCCCGCTGCTCGACGGGATCGACATCCACGACGACCCGACGGCCGGCTTCGCGGGCACCAACATCGCCCTGCTGGTGGGCGCGCGGCCCCGCGGCCCGGGCATGGAGCGGGCGGACCTGCTCGAGGCGAACGGCGGCATCTTCGGGCCGCAGGGCCGGGCCATTAACGCGGGTGCGGCGGACGACGTGCGGGTGCTCGTGGTGGGCAACCCGGCGAACACGAACGCGCTGATCGCGGCGTCGAACGCGCCCGACGTGCCGAAGGACCGGTTCACGGCGATGACGCGCCTGGACCACAACCGCGCCCTGTCGCAGCTCGCGAAGCGGGCCGACGTGCCGGTGTCGCAGGTGCGCCGGGTCACGATCTGGGGCAACCACTCGGCCAGCCAGTACCCGGACGTGTTCCGCGCCGACGTGGCCGGCACCCCCGGCTCCCGGTACGCGGACGAGGACCGGCTCTGGCTGACGGACGACTTCATCCCGACGGTCGCCAAGCGCGGTGCGGCGATCATCGACGCGCGGGGCGCGTCGTCGGCCGCGTCGGCGGCGAACGCGGCGATCGACCACGTGCACGACTGGGTGCTGGGCACGCCCGCCGGCGACTGGACCAGCGCCGGCCTGTGGTCGACGGGGCAGTACGGCGTGCCCGAGGGCCTCGTGTCGTCGTTCCCGGTGACGTCGTCGGGCGGCGCCTGGGAGGTCGTCGAGGGCCTCGAGCTCGACGACTTCTCCCGGGAGCGGATGACCGCCAGCGTGGCGGAGCTCGCGGAGGAGCGGGACGCGGTGCGGGCGCTGGGGCTGATCTAGCCGAAAATCACGGGCGGGGCGTCGGTGGGCCCACGTAGGATTTCCGGGCCATGATCGACGCCCCTGCCGCGCGCGCGGACCACGCCAGCCCCACCGCCGCCCCCACCCCGGACGACCCGTCCCGTCGTCTCGACTGGCGCCGCCTGCGCGGCCCCGTCGCCGCGGTCGCGCTGGTCGCGCTCACGCTCGGGGCGGTGGGCGCCGCGCTCGGCACGGTCGTCGCGGGCCGCCTCGCGGAGGACCCGACGGGTGGCCTGCTCCTGCTGCTGACCCTCTGCGTGGTGGGCGCCGCCCTGTTCGACACGGCCGGGCAGGTCGTGTGGGCGGGCGTCGTCGACCGGGCCGAGGGCCGCCTGCGCGGCGACCTGCTCACCGCCGCGCTGCACCAGCCCCTCGCCACGCTCACGGAGCAGGCGGTGGGCGAGGTGCTCGACCGCGTCGACGACGACACGCACGCCGTCGGCACGCTGGTGCGCCGGCAGCTGTGGGGCGCGGGCCGCACCGTCGTGGGCGTCGTGCCCATGTACGTGGTCGCGGGCATCACCTGGTGGCCCGCGTGGGTGCTGTTCCCCGTGCTCGGCGCGCTGGCCGGGCTCCTCGTGCGGCCGATGCTGGGCGAGATCGCCCGCCGCAAGGTGACCGAGGAGGCGGCCTGGACCGACCACGCGGCCGCGTTCGAGGAGTCGGTCGCCGCCCGCGACGACCTGCGCACGAGCCTCGGTCAGCCGTTCGCGATCCGCCGCCTGGCGCAGCGCTCGGCGGACGTGCACCGCAAGTTCCGCGACGTGGTGACGGTCGAGTCGCGGATGCTGCGGCGCGCCGGGCTGGTGCTGGCGTCCCTGCTCGCCGGCGTGGCCGTGGCCGGCGCGGCCCTGGCCTCCGGTGGCGCCCTCGCCGTCCAGGAGCTCGTCACGCTGTTCCTCGTGACGGCCATGTTCGTGGGCCAGGTGGACAACCTCATCCACCACCTGCCGGACATCCAGGAGGGCCTGGGCGCGATCACGCGCATCAAGCAGATGCTCGGCGTCGAGCCCGAGCCCACGGGCGGGCGCGACCTGCCCGAGGGCCCCGTCGGCATCGAGCTGCGCGACCTGCACTTCTCCTACGCCGAGGGCACCTTCGCGCTGCAGGGCGTGAACCTGCACGTCCCGGCGGGCCAGACGGTGGCGCTCGTCGGGCGCACCGGGTCGGGCAAGTCGACGCTCGCGTCGCTGCTGTCGCGCGCCGTCGAGCCGGAGCCCGGCACAGTGCTCCTGGGCGGCGTGGACGTCCGCGACCTCGACCTGCAGAAGCTGCGCGCCGCGGTGGGCGTCGTGACGCAGCGCACCGAGATCCTCGCCGGCACCCTGGCCGAGAACATCGCCCTGTTCGCCGACGTCCCGCGCGACGACATCGAGGCGGCCGTGCGCGAGCTGCGCCTGGACGCCTGGGTGTCCGGCCTGCCCGACGGGCTGGACACGCTGCTCGGGCCGGGCGGCACCTCGCTGTCGGCGGGGGAGGAGCAGCTCGTCGCGTTCGCCCGTCTGCTGGTCCGCGACGTCCAGGTGGTCGTGCTCGACGAGGCGACCGCGCGCATGGACCCGCTCACCGAGGCGCGCGTCGTCGCTGCGTCGGAGCGGCTGCTCGCCGGCCGCACGGGCGTGCTCGTCGCCCACCGGCTCACCACCATCGAGCGGGCGGACCTGCTCGCGGCGCTCGACCACGGGCGCGTCGTGCAGCAGGGCCCGCGGGCCCGGCTCGCGCGCGAGGACGGCCCCTACCGCGACCTGCTCCTGGCGAGCGACGCCGCCGAGGCGCCCGTGGCGAGCGCCGGGGCCGCCGAGGAGGTGGCCGCGGCGCTCACCGCGCACGAGGCCGCGCCGGGGGCGACCCCGGAGGCCGCCGAGCAGCAGGTCGAGCAGGGGGCCGGGCACGGGGCCGAGCACCACGTGGGCGGCAAGCGCCGCCGGGGCGCGGCGCCGGACCTCGCCGACCCCGGCGAGGGGCCGAGCCTCGCGCGCGGCGTGCTGCACGCGCTGTTCGTGCGGCCCGCGTGGGGCGTCGTCGGTGCGCTGCTGTTCCTCGTGGCCAGCCTCGTCTCCGCGCAGGGCGCGCTCACCGGGTTCCTGTGGGGGCAGGCGGTCGAGGGGCTCGACGACGGCTTCCCCACCGTGCTCATGGTGTCGTTCGCCGTGCTGCTCGTCGTCGCGCCGCTCGCCCTCGCCTGGGCGCTGTTCGTGTACCCGCGCTGGTGGGTGGAGGTGCTGCTGCGCGTGCGGATGGCGGTCATGGCCGGCCAGACGCGCCAGGAGCGGCTGCGTGCCACCCCGCCCGGCGAGGTCGTGGCCCGGTCGATGGACGCGGACCGGTTCGTGCGGTACGCGGACCGCTGGGTCGACTTCGTCAACGGCCTCGTCATCGCCGGCGTGACGGCGCTGCTGTCCGGGTCGTGGCTCGCGGGCGGCGTGCTGCTCGCCGTCATGGTCGTCTCGGCCGCGGCGTCGGCGATCGGCCGCCCCATCGCGGGCCGCTCGGCCACCCGGTCGTCGGCGGCGCGCGCCCGCTTCGGCCGCGCCCTGGTCTCGACGCTCGACTCCGCGCGCACGGTGAAGCTCGCCGCGCGCACGCCCGAGGTGCACGCGCACCTGCGGCACGTGGACGGCGGGCGCGTGCGCGCCGCGATCTTCGAGCACCGGGTGCAGGCCGCGCTCGACGGGGTGCCGATGATCATGGTGCAGCTCGGCGTCGTCGCCGCGTGGGCGGGCCTGCTCACCGGCACGTGGGGGCTCGCGACGGCGCTGCTGGTCGCGAACGCGGTGAACGGGTTCGGCTGGTTCGGCGTGGTCGCGGGTGCGGTCGTCACGGAGGCGCCGGGCACCCGGTCGTGGCAGCGCGCCACGGGCCGCTTCGCGGCGGGCACGGACCTCATGGACCTGCCGGCCGGCGTCGACCTGCTCACGGGCGAGGCGCCGCTGCCGGCGCCGGGACCGCGCCGGGCGCTGGAGCGGCTGCGCCTCGAGGGCGTCACGGCCGTGCACGACGACGGCACCATCGGGGTGTCCGACGTCGACCTGGAGGTGCGGCGCGGCGAGCTCGTGCTGCTGCTCGGGCAGGTGGGGTCGGGCAAGTCGAGCCTGCTGTCGGCGCTGAGCGGCCTCATGGAGCACACGGGGACCATCCGCTGGAACGGGCAGGATGTCGCCGACGCCCAGACGTTCCTGCGCCCCGGGCAGGTGGCCCACGTCGCGCAGGTGCCGCGGGTGCTCTCGGGCACCTTCACCGAGAACGTGCGCCTGGACCACGAGCGGGACGTCGACGGGCCGGTCGCGGCCGCGCGCCTGGGGCAGGACGTCGCGGAGGCCGGCGGCCCGGACGCGCTGGTCGGGCACCGCGGGGTGCGGCTGTCGGGCGGGCAGGTGCAGCGACTGGCGCTCGCCCGCGCGCTCGCGACCGACGCCGAGCTGCTGCTCGCCGACGACGTCTCGTCCGCCCTCGACGCCACCACCGAGATCGAGCTGTGGGCGTCGCTGCGCGAGCGGGGCACCACGGTGGTGGGCGCGACGTCGAAGCGCGCGGCCCTGTCGCGCGCGGACCGCGTCGTCGTCCTCGCCGACGGCGAGGTCGCGGAGGTCGGGCCGTGGCACGAGCTCGCACCGCGGTGGGGGCACCTGGCCGGCTGACCCGGGACGGTGTTGTGGGGGGGAAGTTTGGCCCCTTTTTCTGGGGGCAGAAGGAAAAAAAATCGCTTCCCCCAAAAAAGGGGAGCACAATTTTTGTGAGGTGGGGTAAAAGTGA
>NZ_JBSGUW010000017.1:23732-38993 GCF_053608125.1 Isoptericola sp. NPDC055063
TAACCGGGGGGTGGGAGCATTGGTCGGGCGGATCGGGGCGGGGGGGGGGAGGGGATTTTTGTCTTTGTTGCGGGGGACAAAAGGGACAAACCTCCCCCCCACAACAGAACGGGCGCGACCGTTGCTGCAAGGTTGCAGCAACGGTACAGTCGCGCTCGGGTCGCGGCCTCGCGCGCCCGGACGACGAAGGAGTCCTCCCATGCATCGTGCTGGACCAGCGCCTGCCTCCAGACGGCCCGCGACCCGCACCGCGGCGTCGCTGACCGCCCTCGCACTGACCGTCCCCGCGCTGTCCGCGGGCCTCGCCGGGCTGGCTCTCTCGACGGCCCCGGCGGCCGGCGCCGCGGACCGCACGGCGACCCTGGTCGGGAGCCTGCAGACCGAGCTGGGCTGCGCCCAGGACTGGGACCCCACGTGCGCCGCGTCGGCGCTGGCTCCCGTCGGCGACGGCACGTTCAGCGCCGACGTCGACCTGCCGGCGGGCACGTACGAGTACAAGGTCGCGCTCGACGGGGCGTGGGACGAGTCGTACGGCCGCGAGGGCACGGACGAGAACGCCCCGCTGGTGCTGGCCGGCGACGCGCGCGTGCGCGTCACGTACGACGACGCGACCCACCGCGTCGCCCTGACCCCGCTGGACCTGGCGGGCGGGTACGACGACGCCACTGACGCCGACCTGGTGGTGCCGCCGGTGCGGCAGGCGGGCTCGGACGAGCGGTTCTACTTCGTCATGACCGACCGGTTCGCCAACGGCGACACCGGCAACGACACGGGCGGGCTCGACGGCGACCGGCTCGCGACGGGCTTCGACCCGACGGACAAGGGCTTCTACCAGGGCGGCGACATCGCCGGGCTCCGCGACAGGCTGGACTACATCGAGGGCCTGGGCACCACGGCGATCTGGCTCACGCCGTCGTTCCTCAACCGGCCGGTGCAGGGCACGGGCGCCGACGCGAGCGCGGGCTACCACGGCTACTGGGTCACCGACTTCACCCGGATCGACCCGCACCTGGGCACCAACGACGAGCTGCGCGCGCTGATCGACGAGGCCCACGCCAAAGGCATCAAGGTCTACTTCGACATCATCACCAACCACACGGCGGACGTCGTCGACTACGCCGAGGGCGAGTACGGCTATGTCGACCAGGCCACCTCGCCGTACACGGACGCCGCAGGGAACGCCTTCGACCCGGCCGACGTCGCGGGCAGCGACGACTTCCCGGAGCTGGACGCCGCGACGTCGTTCCCGTACACGCCGGTGATCGCGCCGCAGGACGGGGACGTCAAGGTTCCCGCCTGGCTCAACGACCCGACGCTCTACCACAACCGTGGCAACTCGACGTGGACGGGGGAGTCGGTGACGTACGGCGACTTCGACGGCCTGGACGACCTCATGACGGAGGACCCGCGCGTCGTGCAGGGCTTCGTCGACGTGTACGACGACTGGATCGACCTCGGCATCGACGGCTTCCGCATCGACACGGTCAAGCACGTGAACAAGGAGTTCTGGGAGGCGTGGTCGGCGCAGGTCATGGACCACGCCCGCGCGCAGGGCAAGGACGACTTCTTCATGTTCGGCGAGGTGTACGACGCCGACTCCGCGAAGACGTCGCCGTACGTGCGCGACACGGACATGAGCTCGGTGCTCGACTTCTCCTTCCAGGCGGCGGCGACCAGCTACGCGAGCGGCAACAGCGCCCGCGGCCTGGCGAGCCTGTACGCGAGCGACGACCGGTACACGACGCCGACGAAGTCCGCGTCGGCGCTGCCGACGTTCCTCGGCAACCACGACATGGGCCGGGTCGGGTACATGCTCGCCGGCACGGACGAGCCGCTGGCCCGCGACGAGCTGGCGCACGACCTCATGTACCTCACGCGCGGCCAGCCGGTGGTCTACTACGGCGACGAGCAGGGCTTCGCCGGCACGGGCGGCGACAAGGACGCGCGGCAGACGCTGTTCGCCACCCAGGTGGACGGGTACGCCGACCAGCCGCTGGTCACGGGCGAGCAGGCGGGCAGCGTCGACCGGTACGCCACCGACGCCCCGCTGTACGAGCACATCGCCGAGCTGGCGGCGCTGCGCGAGGCGCACCCGGCGCTCGCCACCGGCGCGCAGATCGAGCGGTACGCGGAGAACGGCGCGGGCGTCTACGCCTTCAGCCGGGTGGACCGCGACGAGAAGGTCGAGCACCTGGTGGCGGTGAACAACGCGGCGCAGGCCAAGGACGCCACGTTCGCCACGCTCACCCCGGGCGCCACCTACGAGGTGCTTTACGGGGCGCTCGGCGGCGACCGGGCTACCGTCACCGCCGACGACGCCGGCGAGGTCACCCTGACCGTGCCCGCGACGTCCGCCGTCGTGCTGCGCGCGGACCGCGCCGTGGGCGCGGGCTCGGACGGCACCCTCGAGGTCGCGGTCCCCGCGGCGGGTGCCGCCGTGACGGGCACCGCCGCCGTGGCGGCCGACGTCGACGACGACGCGTGGGCGGAGACGTCCTTCGCGTGGCGCGCCGTCGGCAGCGACGAGTGGCACGCCCTCGGCACCGCCGAGGACACCACGCCCCGCGTGTTCCACGACACCGAGGGCCTCGCCGAGGGCACGCTGGTGGAGTACCGCGCCGTGACGCAGGACGCGGACGGCGACCGCACCGCCGCCTCGACGTTCGCCTCCGTGGGCGTGGACGTCTCCGGCACCGCCGGGGACGCGGAGCCCGAGCCCGACGTCGACATGGTCACCGTGGCCGGCAGCCACAACAGCGAGATGGGCTGCGCCGGCGACTGGACCCCCGACTGCGAGGCTGCGCGCCTGACGAAGCGTCCCGACGGCGTGTGGGCCGGCACGTTCGACCTGCCCGCCGGCGACTACGAGTACAAGGTCGCCGTCAACGGCTCGTGGGCCGTCAACTACGGCGTCGGGGGAGTGCGCGACGGCGGCAACGCCACCTACTCCCACGACGGCGGCAAGGTCACCTTCTACTGGGACCCGGTGAGCCACGACTTCTCGTCCACCGCCCAGGGCCCGGTGGTCACGCTGGCCGGGTCGTTCCAGGACCAGGTCGGCTGTGTGAGCAGTTCCGGAGAACCCGTGTCCTGGGCGCCCGACTGCCTCGCGTCGTGGCTCAAGGACCCGGACGGCGACGGCACGTACACGTGGTCCACGGACCGCCTGGCTGCCGGTGCCTACGAGGCGAAGGTGGCGCACGGGCTGAGCTGGGCCGAGAACTACGGCGTGGGCGGCAAGCCCGACGGCGCCAACTACTCCTTCAGCGTGGGGGACGGCGAGACGGTGACCTTCACCTACGACCTCGCCACCCACGTGCTGGAGATCGGCGTCGAGAACCCGCCGCTGCCCGGCGCCGGCCAGCAGGCCGCGCACTGGGTGCGCCAGGGCCTCGTGCTCGCGCCTGGGGATCTCGGGAAGGGCGACGACTGGACCCTGTGGACCGCGCCGGAGGGCGGCCTCGCCGTCGTCGACGGCCAGGTCCGCGGGCCGGACGGTGGCGACCTCCCCGACGGGGCCGCCTCCTACGACCTGACCGCGGCCGGGGACGTGCCCGACGACGTCGCGCGCGACTTCCCGGCGCTCGCGGGTCACACCGCGCTCGCCCCGGTGGGCGACGACGGTGCGCCGCTGGGCCGCGCCGCCGCCGAGGAGCTGCTCACGGGCCAGCTGCTGGTCACGCGGGCCTCGGGCGACGGGCTCACCGCGGCCACCGGGGTGCAGGTGCCGGGCGTGCTGGACGACCTGTACAGCGAGGCGGCATCGAAGCGTACGTTCGGCGCCCAGGCGCACCCCAGCGGCAGGTGGGCGTCGTTCGCGCTCTGGGCGCCCACGGCGAAGGACGTCGACGTGCTGGTCTGGCCCGCCGGCCGCGACCTGGACGCCGACCCCGAGCGGTTCGACGCGGTCCGCGAGCGGGACGGGTCGTGGACGCTCGACGGGAAGAAGGCGGCGAAGCGGCTCGCCTGGGGCGGCGCGCGGTACCGGTATGCCGTGCAGGTCTACGTGCCGAGCACCGGGAAGGTCGAGACGAACGTCGTGACGGACCCGTACTCCGTCGGCCTCACGCTCGACTCGACGCACTCGGTGGTCGTCGACCTCGACGACAAGGCGTGGCAGCCGAAGGTCTGGCGCACCACCCCGCAGCCGGTGGTGGAGCGGGCCGTGGACCAGACGATCTACGAGCTGCACGTGCGCGACTTCTCGATCTCGGACGAGACGGTGCCGGCGAAGCAGCGTGGCACGTACCTCGCCTTCGGTGAGAAGCGCTCGGACGGCATGACCCACCTGCGTGAGCTGGCGGACGCCGGCATGACGACGGTGCACCTGCTGCCCACGTTCGACATCGCCACGATCCCCGAGGACCGCGCGGACCAGCGGACCACCGGCGACCTGTCCGGCTTCGCGCCCGACGGCGAGGAGCAGCAGGCGGCGGTGGCGGAGGTCGCGGCGGGCGACGGCTTCAACTGGGGCTACGACCCGCTGCACTACACGGTGCCCGAGGGCTCGTACGCCACGGACGCGGAGGGCGGCGCCCGCGTGGCGGAGTTCCGCACCATGGTGGGCTCGCTGCACGACGCGGGCCTGCAGGTGGTGCTCGACCAGGTGTTCAACCACACGGCGGCGAGCGGGCAGGACGCGAAGAGCGTGCTGGACCGGGTCGTGCCGGGCTACTACCAGCGGCTGAACCCCACCACGGGGGCGGTCGAGACCAGCACGTGCTGCCAGAACGTGGCGACGGAGCACGCGATGGCCGAGAAGCTGATGGTCGACTCGGTGGTCACGTGGGCCCGCGACTACAAGGTGGACGGGTTCCGCTTCGACCTCATGGGCCACCACTCGCGGGAGAACATGCTCGCCGTGCGGAAGGGGCTCGACGCCCTGACGGTGCGCAAGGACGGCGTCGACGGCTCCGCGGTCTACCTGTACGGCGAGGGGTGGAACTTCGGGGAGGTGGCGGACGACGCCCTGTTCACGCAGGCCACGCAGGGGCAGCTCGGCGGCACCGGGATCGGGACGTTCAGCGACCGGCTGCGCGACGCGGTGCACGGCGGCTCGCCGGTGGACGGCGGGTCGCGGTTCGCGCAGGGCTTCGGCACGGGGCTGTTCACCGACCCGAACGGCCGCGAGGCCAGCGCGGGCGACGGCGGCAGCGTCAACGACGGCTCCGACGACGAGCGCGCCGACCTCGGCCACCAGGCGGACCTGGTGCGCCTGGGCCTGGCGGGCAACCTGCGGGACTTCGCGTTCCGGGCGTCGGACGACGGCGCCGGCGAGACCACGCGGGGCGATGACCTCGACTACCGGGGCGCCCCCGCGGGGTACGCGGACTCGCCGGAGGAGGTGGTCACGTACGTCGACGCGCACGACAACGAGACCCTCTTCGACCTGCTGACCCTCAAGCTGCCGCGGGAGACGACGATGCGCGACCGCGTGCGGATGAACACGGTCTCGCTGGCGACGACGGCGCTGGCCCAGACACCGTCGTTCTGGCACGCGGGCACGGACCTGCTGCGCTCGAAGTCGCTGGACCGCAACTCGTACGACTCGGGCGACTGGTTCAACGCCATCGACTGGTCGGGGCAGGACAACGGCTTCGGCCGCGGTCTGCCGCCGGCGGCGGACAACTCCGATGCGTGGCCGGTGATGGCGCCGCTCCTCGCAGACCCGGGGCTCAAGCCGGCGCCGTCGGACATCGCGACGGCCTCGACGGCGTCGCGCGAGCTGCTCGAGCTGCGCTCGTCGACCCGGCTGTTCCGCCTCGGGAGCGCCGCGGCGATCGAGCAGAAGGTGTCGTTCCCGGGCTCGGGCCCGGACGCGACGCCGGGCGTGGTCGCCATGGCCGTGGACGACACGGTGGGCCGCGACGTCGACCGCCGGCTGGACGGGCTGCTCACGGTCTTCAACGCCTCGCCCGAGGCCGTGACGCTCGACCTGTCGGAGCTCGCGGGGCGCGACTTCCGGCTCTCGGCCGTGCAGCGCTCGGGCGCCGACCCGGTCGTGAAGCGGACCCGCTGGGACGCCCGGACCGGCACCGTCACCGTGCCCGCGCGGACCGTCGCGGTGCTGGAGGACCCGCAGCGCTGACGTCGGAGGGTCTCCGGCCCCGCCTCCCTCGCGGAGGCGGGGCCGGACGTCGTTCCTGCAGGTACATTGCCTTCAGAGGGTGAAGAAAAGCGGGTGCCGGCCGGACCGGCGCGCGGGGGCGCCGTCGCCCAGCCCTAGACTTCGGGTCGTGAGAGGACGGGTGCCGATGGCGGGATCGCAGTCCTCGTTGCGCGAGGCCAACCGCGCCCGGGTCGTCGAGGCGGTCAAGCGGCACGGCGGGCTGACGCAGGTCGAGCTCGCGGGGGCCACGGGCCTGTCGCAGGCGTCGATCTCCACGATCGTCAAGGAGCTCGTCGCCGCCGAGCTGTTCGACGTCCGCAACACCGTCCGTTCGGGCCGGCGCGCCCAGCTCGTCACGCTGGCGCACCAGACCGGCCTCGTCTCCGGCGTCGTCGTCGGCCGGCGGCAGCTGCGGGTCGCCGTCGCCGACGTCTCGCACGAGGTGCTCGCCGAGCAGGTGATGCCCCTCGCCGACGCGCATCGCGCGGACACCAGCCTGGACCGGGTCGCGCTGCTGATCGTCGAGCTCCTGGACCGCCTCGGCACCGCGATGGACGAGCTCCAGGGCATCGGGGTGGCGCTGCCCGCGCCGGTCGACGCCGCCACGGGGCAGGTCTCGGTACGCGGCGTGCTGCGGGGCTGGGACAACGTCCCGGTCGCGCAGGTGCTCACGAAACGGCTGGCCAGGCCCGTGTTCGTGGACAACGACGCGAACCTCGGCGCCCTCGCGGAGAGCACGCTCGGCGCGGCCCGCGAGGCCCGCGACGCGATCTACGTGCGCGTCGGGCACGGCGTCGGCGCGGGGATCGTGCTCGGCGGCCGGGTGCACCGCGGAGTCGCCGGGACCGCGGGGGAGATCGGGCACGTCCAGGTGGACCCGGCCGGCCGGATCTGCAGCTGCGGCAGCCGCGGGTGCCTCAACACCGTGGTCGGCGAGGAGGCCCTGCTGGAGGCCCTGCGCACCAGCCACGGCTCGCTCACCCTGCGCGACGTCGTGCGGCTCGCGAACGACGACGACCCGGGGTGCCGCTCGCTCGTGCGCGACGCCGGCGCCACCGTCGGCCGGGTCGTCGCGAACGTCGCGACCGCGTTCAACCCGGAACGGATCGTGGTGGGCGGCGAGCTCGCGGAGACGGGCGACGTGTTCCTCGAGCCGTTCCGCGAGATGATCCAGCGCCAGTCGGTGCTGCAGCAGGCGGAGCCGCCGGTGGACGTCGTCGCCTCCGACCTCGGCGCCCGCGCGGAGCTGGAGGGGGCGTTGTCCCTGGTCCTGCAGCACATCGACGTCTTCGAGACCCGGGAGGGCGTGGCCCTCCCCCCGCAGCCCCAGGAGGAACTGCTGTGAGCGCCCGTTCGCCCGTCCTCGCGCTCCGGAAGGTGAGCAAGTACTTCGGCGCCGTCGAGGCGCTGGTCGACGTGGACCTGACCCTGCACGCGCACGAGGTGGTCGCCCTCGTCGGCGACAACGGGGCGGGGAAGTCCACCCTCGCCAAGGTGGTCGCGGGCGTGCTCTCCCCGGACTCCGGCCAGGTCGAGATCGACGGTGAGCAGGTGGCGATCCCGTCGCCTGCCGCCGCCAACAGGCTCGGCATCGCCAGCGTGTTCCAGGAGCCCGCGCTCCTGGAGAACCTCGACGTCACCGCCAACGTGTTCCTGGGCCAGGAGATGGCCCGCAAGGGCGTCCTCCGCGAGGACGAGATGGTGGAGCGGACCCGCGAGCTGCTGCGGAACCTCACCGTGCGCATCCCGGCCGTGGACACGCCGCTGCGGCACCTCTCGGCGGGTCAGCGGCAGGCCGTGGCGATCGCCCGCACGCTGGTCGGGTCGCCCCGGGTCGTCGTCCTCGACGAGCCCACCGCGGCGCTGTCCGTGGCGCAGACGGCCGAGGTGCTGACCTACATCGAAGGCCTGCGTGACCTGGGGCTCGGCGTCATCCTCATCAGCCACAACCTCAACGACGTGCGCGCCGTCGCGGACCGGGTCGAGGTGCTGCGGCTGGGCCGGAACAACGGCTCCTTCCCCGCGACGACCAGCCACGAGCAGCTGATCGCGGCGATCACGGGCGCCGTCTGAGCCGTTACCGGGTTGCAACCTGATCCTTGTCTTCATTAGTTGACGACAAGATCGGTCGCGGTCTAGCGTCTCCGGTGCCCGAACGGAGTGGTCGGGTACCAGAGCGGCCATCGAGGGCCCGCTCGTGCTTCGAAGGAGACGCGATGCCCGATCGCCACGCACTGCTCGAGATGCGGTCGATCACCAAGGAGTTCCCCGGCGTCCGCGCGCTGGACGAGGTCTCGCTCGCGGTCAAGGCGGGGGAGATCCACGCCATCTGCGGCGAGAACGGCGCGGGCAAGTCGACGCTCATGAAGGTCCTGTCGGGCGTCTACCCGCACGGCACCTACGACGGCGAGATCTGGTACCAGGGCGCCGAGGTCGCGTTCAAGGACATCCGCTCCAGCGAGCAGGCCGGCATCGTGATCATCCACCAGGAGCTCGCGCTGATCCCGGAGCTCTCGGTCACGGAGAACATCTTCCTCGGCAACGAGGTCCGTGGGCGGCTCGGGATCGACTGGGACCAGGCGCGGCGCCAGGCCACCGAGCTGCTCGCGCGGGTCGGCCTGCGGACGTCGCCGGACACCCTGATCAAGAACATCGGTGTCGGCCAGCAGCAGCTGGTCGAGATCGCCCGGGCCCTGGCCAAGGACGTCAAGCTCCTCATCCTCGACGAGCCGACCGCGGCCCTGAACGAGGACGACTCCGAGCACCTGCTCGACCTGCTGCGCGGCCTGCGCTCCAAGGGCCTGACCAGCATCATGATCTCCCACAAGCTCAACGAGATCGAGGAGATCGCCGACTCGATCACGATCATCCGCGACGGCCGGTCGGTCGAGACGCTCGACGTCGGCGCGGGCGAGATCAACGAGGACCGCATCATCCGCGGGATGGTCGGCCGGTCCCTCGAGTCCCGCTTCCCCGACCACACGCCGAAGGTCGGCGAGACGTTCTTCGAGGTCGAGGGCTGGACCGTGGAGCACCCCGAGGTGCCCGGCCGGCTCGTCTGCAAGGACTCGGCGTTCTCGGTCCGGCGCGGCGAGATCGTCGGCTTCGCGGGGATCATGGGCGCCGGCCGCACCGAGCTGGCGCGCTCCATCTTCGGCCGCAGCTACGGCCGGTTCTTGGGCGGCACGATCCGGATGGACGGCAAGGAGATCTCCGTCCCCGACGTCCTGTCCGCGATCCGCCACCGCATCGCCTACGTCTCCGAGGACCGCAAGACCCTCGGCCTCAACCTCCTCGACTCCATCAAGGAGACCGTCGTCGCGGCGAACCTGCCGCGCGTCTCCACCGGCGTCGTGATCGACGACGACAAGGCGTTCCTCGCGGCCGAGGAATACCGCAAGTCGTTGTCCATCAAGGCGCCCGACGTGCGCCGCGGCGTGTCCACGCTCTCGGGCGGCAACCAGCAGAAGGTGCTGCTCGCCAAGTGGATGTTCACGGAGCCCGAGCTCCTCATCCTCGACGAGCCCACCCGCGGCATCGACGTCGGCGCCAAGTACGAGATCTACGGCCTCATCCAGCGCCTGGCCGACGAGGGCAAGGGCGTGGTCGTCATCTCGTCCGAGCTCCCCGAGCTGCTCGGCCTGTGCGACCGGATCTACACGGTCTTCGAAGGCCGCGTGACGGGCGAGGTGTCCCGCGCGGACGCCACCCAGGAAGAGCTCATGCGACTCATGACCGGCGCCCCCGCGACCGCGGCCCGCTGAGCACCCCCCGACCCCTCCTCCAGGAAGTGAAGGAACCCACGACGATGTCGTCACTCAAGCAGCTGTTCGGCGGAGGCCTCCGGCAGTACGGCATGGTGATCGCGCTGCTGGCGCTCATCGTGTTCTTCCAGATCGCCACCGGCGGCAAGGTCCTCACGCCGTCGAACGCGCAGAACATCATCATCGGCAACTCGTACATCCTGATCCTCGCGATCGGGATGGTGCTCGTGATCATCGCGGGGCACATCGACCTGTCGGTCGGCTCGGTGGCCGCGGTCACGGGCATCATCGTGGCGATCGCGCTGCGCGACTGGGGCATCCCGTGGTGGGTGGGCATCCTCCTCGGGCTCGCCGTGGGGGCGGTGATCGGCGCCTGGCAAGGGTTCTGGGTGGCGTATGTCGGCATCCCCGGCTTCATCACCACCCTCGCCGGCATGATGCTGTTCCGCGGTCTCAACCAGTACATCGGCCAGTCGAACACCGTCCCGGTCCCGACCGAGCTCCAGCAGCTCGGCGCCGGCTACCTGCCCGAGTGGGGCCCGAACACCGGCCTCAACAACTCGACCCTGCTGCTCGGCGTCCTCGCGATCGTCGCCGTGGTCTGGTCCGAGCTGCGCCGCCGGGCGCGCGCCACGCGCCTCGGCATCGAGCCGGTGCCCGTGACGGTCTCCGTCGTGCGCCTCGTCGTCGTCGCCGCCGTGATCGCGTACGTGACCTTCCTGTTCGGCTCGGGCCGCTACGGCACCTCGTTCCCGATCCCCGGGATCGTGCTCGCCGTCCTGGTCATCCTCTACAACTTCATCGCGTCGCGGACCGTCGGCGGTCGCCACGTCTACGCCGTCGGCGGCAACCGTGCCGCGGCCGCGCTGTCGGGCGTGAACATCCGCCGCACCAACTTCTTCGTGATGATGAACATGTCCATCCTCGCGGCCCTCGCGGGCATGGTCTTCGTGGGGCGGGCCACCGCGTCCGGCCCCTCGGACGGCAACATGTGGGAGCTTGACGCCATCGCCGCCGTCTTCATCGGTGGTGCGGCGGTCTCCGGCGGTGTCGGCACCGTCGTCGGCTCCGTCATCGGTGGTCTGGTCATGGCCGTCCTCAACAACGGCCTGCAGCTCATGGGCGTCGGCTCGGACATGACCCAGATCATCAAGGGCCTCGTGCTCCTCGTCGCCGTCGCGTTCGACGTGCACAGCAAGGTCAACGGCCGCGCCTCCATCATCGGGCTCTTGTTCCCGGGCCGCCGGGACAAGGGCGCCGGCACGCCGCCCGACGCGTCGCAGGCCGGCGCGCCGGTCGCCGAAGGCGCGACGTCGCAGCCCTGACCACCCACGACGCGGCCGCCGGGGCCGGACAGGCCCCGGCGGTCACACCCCGCACCACCCCCGCACCACCCCGATCCACCCCAGGACAGCTCCGTCCAGACCGGCTCCCGACGATGGGCGCCTGCACAGAAAGTTGGACAGCATGAAGATCAAGCTCACTTCGGCGATCGTCGCCTTCGCTGCCGTGGGAGCGCTCACGCTCTCCGGCTGCGGCTCCTCGGACCGCGGCGGGGACACCGCCGGTGGCGGCGAGAGCGCGGCCGCCGGCTTCGAGGAGGGCGCGACCATCGGCGTCGCCCTCCCGCAGAAGACCTCGGAGAACTGGGTCCTCGCCGAGAACCTGTTCAACGACGGCCTGACCGAGGCCGGCTACAAGCCGATCGTGCAGTTCGCGAACGGCGGCGTCTCGGAGCAGCAGAACCAGATCCAGGCCATGATCGAGCAGGGCGCCAAGGTCATCGTCGTCGGCGCCATCGACGGCTCGCAGCTCGGCTCGCAGCTCAAGGCCGCGCACGACCAGGGCGTCAAGGTCATCGCCTACGACCGCCTGCTGCAGAACACCGACGCCGTCGACGTCTACGAGGCGTTCGACAACTTCCACGTCGGCGAGCTCCAGGGCCAGTCGCTGCTCGAGGGCCTCAAGGACCGCAAGGGTGAGGGCCCGTACAACGTCGAGCTCATCTCCGGCTCGCCGGACGACGCCAACTCGAAGCCCTTCTTCGAGGGCGCGATGAGCGTGCTGAAGCCGAAGATCGACGACGGCACCCTCGTGGTGAAGTCGGGCCAGACCTCGCAGCAGCAGACGGCGACCCAGGGCTGGAAGGCGGAGAACGCCCAGAACCGCATGGACACGATCCTGTCGGGCAGCTACAAGGACGAGGACATCGACGGCATCCTGTCGCCGAACGACACGCTGGCGCGTGCGGCGCTGACGTCGGCCAAGCAGGCCGGCAAGGACGTCCCGGTCGTCACCGGCCAGGACTCCGAGGTCGAGTCGGTGAAGTCGATCATGGCGGGCGTGCAGTACTCCACCATCTACAAGGACACCCGCAAGCTCGTCGCCGCGACGATCGACGCCGTCGACTCGTACCAGGCCGGCGAGGACGCCGAGGTCAACGACACCGAGTCCTACGACAACGGCGTCAAGGTGGTCCCGGCCAACCTGCTCGAGCCGGTCATCGTGACCAAGGACAACGCGGAGGAGACCTACGCGGGCGACCCGACCCTCGAGGACGTCTTCAAGTAAGCACTCTCGCCGGACCGCACGGTCCGACGACGGCGGCGGGCCGCGCTCCCCTCGGGGGGCGCGGCCCGTCGTCGTGCATGGGACGACGTCGCACCGAGATGAGAAGGCTTGGGCATTCCGTGGTGCGAACGATGTGTTGCCGACCCTGACCATGGGCACTACGGTCTCGCCGGGGTCCTTGAGCATGGCACCAGTGTGGTGTGAACGAAGGGGTCCTCAACATGACGACAACACGAGGAAGTGGTGGCGAGTGGTGCGTAAGACATGGTGGCGACGCCTGCTGGTGGGAGGCAGTGCGCTGGTGGCGCTTCTCCTGGTCATGCCGACGACTGCGGCGTCCGCGCAGGATTACCGGTTCGTGGTCTCGGTCGTCAACAAGAGCGTGACTCGGGAGGTGACGAGCTACGGGCAGGTCCTGGCCACCTGCGGTACTCCTAGCCGCGCCGTGACCTGCAAGATCAACAAGACGAGGTCGGCAACCCGCACCATCGGAGTCTCCTCGGGGGTGTCGACGACGTTCGTCGCGGGCAAGCTGGGGATCAGCAGCTCCAAGACGGTCTCGATCGCCATCAGCTGCTCGCGGAAGACGACGGCGAAGTACCCGTACCTGAAGGCCTACGTGGTGAACGACGTGTGGTCGTACACCGTGCGCACGAAGAAGTACGACGCGGTGGGACGACTCGTCAAGACGGAGAACTCGAAGCAGCGCGCCTACAACCCGGTGGGTGTGCACTGCGGCCTCTCGACGCTGGGGGGCTGACCCGTGACCATCTCTCGTCTCGGTGCACGTAGCTTCCTGGCGGTGCTGACGGTGTGCGCGTTCCTCCTGAGCGGCGTCGTCGCTGCACAACCCGCCTCGGCCTGGACTTCCTACAGCGTGAAGGTCACGGGACGCTCGACCGGCATCGTGAACATGAACAACATGCTCGCCATGTGCTCGGGCACTCCCGGCACGAGGTGCTCGATCGAGAAGAGCGTGAGCGCGACCCGGACGATCGGGTTGAGCCTCGGCGCGTCGCGGTCCTTCGTGGCCGGCGAGCTGAACGTCTCCAAGGCGAGCACTCGCACGGTCTCGGTGAGCTGTTCGGCCAAGCTCACGTCGACCCGCAGGACGCTTCGGGCTTACCCCATCGGCACCCAGGTCTTCTACAAGATCACCAAGAACGTCAACGGAAAGAAGACGACGTCCGGAACCCTGGCGGCGTTCGTACCGAGCGGGTCGTCGACGTTCTGCACGCTCGTTCGCGGGTAGTTCCTCAGCGGAAGACCACCGTGCGGTGGCCGTCGAGCAGCACGCGGTGCTCGGCGTGCCACCGCACGGCGCGGGCGAGGGTGCGACGCTCGACGTCCTCGCCGAGCGAGACGAGGTCGGCGACGGCGCGCGAGTGGTCCACGCGCTCGACGTCCTGCTCGATGATCGGGCCCTCGTCGAGGTCGCCCGTCACGTAGTGCGACGTCGCGCCGATGAGCTTCACGCCGCGGTCGTGGGCCTGGGCGTAGGGGCGAGCGCCCTTGAAGCTCGGCAGGAACGAGTGGTGGATGTTGATGACCTTGCCTTGCAGGTCCCGGCACAGCTCGTCCGACAGGATCTGCATGTAGCGCGCGAGGACGACCAGCTCGACGTCGAGCTCGGCGACCAGCTCACGCAGCCGCCCCTCGGCCTGCGCCTTGGTGTCCTTCGTGACCGGCACGTGGTGGAACGGCTTGCCGTAGAAGGCGGCCATGTCGGCGAGGTCCGGGTGGTTGCCGACCACGCCCACGACGTCGACCGGCATGTCCTGGTAGCGCTCGCGGTAGAGCAGGTCGACCAGGCAGTGCGGCGCCTTGCTGACCAGCACCAGCGTGCGCAGGCGGCGCCCGACGGCGTCCAGCTCCCACGTCATGCCGAAGCGCTCCGCGACGGGCGCGAGCGCCGCGGCGAGGGCGTCGCGCCCGGCGTCCGCCGCCACCTGCACGCGCATGAAGAACAGCCCCGACGCGGGGTCACCGAACTGCTGCGACTCGGTGATGTTCCCGCCGTGCTCGGCCAGCACGCCCGCCACCGCGTGGACGATGCCCGGGCGGTCGGGGCAGGAGAGCGTCAGAACCCATTCGGTGGTCACCGGACCATTGTGGCCGACGGCTCCCGACGCGCGACGACACGTCCGCCGTCCGTCTGCGACGATGGCCCCATGAGCGAGGCACCAGGCACCGACGCCCAGGAAGTCGAGCGCGAGGAGGCGGCGGACGCGCTGCGGATCGCGCTCGTCGACGACGCCCACGCGGGCGAGCTGCTGACCCTGCGGCGGGCGGCGTTCGTCAGCGAGGCGCAGCTGTACGACGACCCGCACATCCCCCCGCTGACGCAGACGCTGCACGAGCTGCGCGACGACATGGCGCGCGACGACGTCGTGACCGTCGGCGCGTGGGAGGGCCACCGCCTGGTGGGCTCGCTGCGCCTGGAGATCGAGGGCGCGCGCGCCACGCTCGGTCGCCTGGCCGTGGCGCCGGACCAGCAGGCCAAGGGCATCGGCACGTCGCTGATGTTCGCGATCCTGCAGTTCCTGCCGTCCGAGGTGACCGAGGTCTGGGCCTTCACCGGCAAGGACTCGAAGAAGAACCTCGCCATGTACACCAAGCACGGCTACGAGGAGCAGTACGACCGCGCGGCCGGCAAGCTCACGCTCACCTACCTGCGCCGGGTGCTCGACGAGGTCGACGCGAGGAACGCGGCCGAGGAGCGATGACCGACGGCGCCGGACGGGGCGCGCGACCCCCGTGCCTCCGCCCTCTCCCCGCCCCACTCCACCACCCGCCTTTGGTTTTTCGCCCCCCATT
>NZ_JBSGUW010000017.1:39003-49891 GCF_053608125.1 Isoptericola sp. NPDC055063
CCCCTCACTTGCGCCTGGTGCTAGGGGGTGCGAATGCAAGGACCGTGGCCGGGGGCAGGGGACCGAGGGCCCGGGACGGTTCCAGCGCCCTGGGTCGCGCGGCCCGTCCATGGCCGACGTCGCGGCCGTCGCGGGGGTCTCGCACCAGACGGTCTCCCGCGTCCTGAACGACCACCCGAGCGTGCGCGGGGAGACGCGCCGGCGGGTGCTGGACGCCATCGCGACCCTCGGCTACCGGCGCAACAGCGCCGCCCGGGCCCTGGCGACGGCGCGCTCGACGACGCTCGGCGTCGTGACGACGGGCTCGGCGCTCTTCGGGCCCACCAGCACGCTCATCGCCATCGAGGGCGCGGCGCGCGAGCAGGGGTACTTCGTGTCCCTCGCGTCGCTGCGCCGGTATGACGCCGGGGCGATGCACGAGGCGCTCGAGCACTTCATGGACCAGGGCGTCGAGGCGATCGTCGTGATCGCGCCGCAGGACGACGTCGCCGCGGCGGTGGAGTCGTTCCGCGCGCCCGTGCCGGTGCTCGTCGTGGCCGCGCTCGACCGGCCGCCGCGCGACGCGGGCACCACGGGCGCGGGGCCGACGACGCTGTCCTGCGCGGTGGACCAGCGCGCGGGCGCCCGGGCGGCGACGGACCACCTGCTCGACCTCGGCCACCGCGACGTGCTGCACGTGGCCGGGCCGCAGGACTGGTTCGATGCGCGCGAGCGCGCGGCCGGGTGGCGTGCGGCGCTTGAGGCCCGCGGCATCAGCCCGAGCCGGCCGCGGGTGTGCTCGTGGTCGGCGGAGGACGGGTACGCGGCGGGTCGCGACCTGGCGGAGGCGATCGCCGCGCAGGAGGGCCCCACCGCGGTGTTCGCCGGGAACGACCAGCTCGCCCTCGGCGTCCTGCGCGCCTTCTGGGAGCGCGGCATCTCCGTGCCCGACGACGTGTCGGTGGTGGGCTTCGACGACGTGGCCGGGGCGGCGTACTTCGTGCCGCCGCTGACCACGGTGCGCCAGCCGTTCGCCGAGCTGGGGGAGCGCAGCGTGGCCATGGTGGTCGCGGCGCTCGGCGCCGGCGCGGTGCCGACGGAGCGGATCGAGCCGACGCTCGTCGTGCGCTCGACGACGGCGCCGCCGCCCGCGCGCTGATCGCGGCTGCGGGACCTGACCGTTGACCACCCGGCCGAGGGGTCGGTAGATTCTCCGCGGTCCTAGTTCTACATCGTTGTAGAGGAGTGAGATGCGCAGATCTTCGACGAGACGGGCGTTCGCGTCGGCCCTGGTCGCGGCGGCGTTGGTCGCCGTGACGTCGTCGGTCGCGGCCGGTGGGCCGGGGGCCGACCGGGCGGTGGCCGATCCGACGGTGGCGCCGCCGGCCGTCGGGGCGGGCGGTGTGGCGACGGCGAAGCGGTCGCTGCCCGTCGGCGGGCTCTCGGTGGCGGGGGAGACGGCGCCCGTCCACGACCCGGCGCTCGTCGTCGACGACGACGGCACGTGGCGCGTGTACTCCACGGGCCTGGTGAACCGCGAGAACGGCGGCGCCATCCAGATGTGGTCGAGCCACGACGACGGCGTCACCTGGGCCTACGACGGCACGGTGTGGGACGAGATCCCCGCGTGGATCGACGAGCGCTTTGCCGGCCCGGACGGGCGGGGCGTGCTCCCCGACAACCTGTGGGCGCCGGAGGTGTACGAGCACGACGGCACCTACTACCTCTACTACTCGGCGTCGCGGTTCGGCACCAACACCTCCGTGACGGCGCTGGCCACCAACACGACGCTCGACCCGGCCGACCCCGACTACGAGTGGGTCGACCGGGGGCCCGTGATCAGCTCGCCGGCCGACATCGCGGGCGGCAAGACGTTCAACGCGATCGACGCGGGCATCGTCGAGGGCGCCGACGGCACCCCGTACATGGCGATCGGCTCGTACTGGTACGGCGTCTTCCTCGTGGAGCTCGAGTGGCCCAGCGGCACGCTCGCCCCCGACGCGCTCGAGAACGCCACCCACCTGGTGGACCGGTTCGTGCCGGGCAACCCCGTCGAGGCGCCGTACGTCTACGCCCACGACGGCTGGTACTACCTCTTCGTCTCCTACGACGCGTGCTGCCGCGGCCTCGACAGCACCTACAAGATCGCGGTGGGCCGCTCGCGCGACGTCACCGGCCCCTACCTCGACGCCGGCGGCAAGGACATGCTCGGCGGCGGGGGCACCGTGCTGCTGGCGTCGCACGGGGCCGTCGTGGGCCCGGGCGGCCAGTCCGTGTCCGACGGTGTGCTCGCCTTCCACTACTACGACGCCGCGAACGAGGCGCTCCCCGGCTTCCCGACCCTCGGGCTGCAGCGCCTCGGCTGGCAGGACGGCTGGCCGGTCGTGGACCAGAACGTCGCGGCGCCGGTCGTGACCTCCGGCCCGCAAGACGTGCGCGTGCGGGAGAAGCAGCCGGCGACCTTCCGCGTCGAGGCCACGGGCACGCCGGTCCCCGTGGTCACGTGGGAGGTGTCCGACGACGGCGGCGCGACCTGGTCCGCCGCCCCGGCCGCGGCGGCCCGCGCCTCTCGTGGGGTCGTGAGCTGGACGATCAAGCACCCCGCCGCCGCGCAGGACGGCTCGCTCGTGCGTGCCGTCGTCGCCAACGCGCACGGCACCGTGCGCAGCGACTCCGCGCGCCTCGATGTCGTCGCCCCTGGCCGTCCGAGGTAGGGCGCTCCCGCCGAGGTGGTCCGGTTCTCCGCGAGGTAGTCCCGGACCCCGCGAGGTAGTCCGGTTCCCGCGAGGTGGTCCGGGACTACTTCGGGAGGTTCGGGACTACCTCGGCAGGGATCGGACTTCCTCGGCGGGACGGGCTCACCTGGCGGGTTGGGTCCAGCAAATGTGAGCGCTAACATCGGTGGTGCGCCCGGGAGGGCGAGCACACCTCGACGACGTCCGGCAGCGGGCGGGGACGGAGCAAGGGATGACGCAGGCGGCGCAGCCGGACGGCACGTCCGCGATCCGGGAGGCGATCGCCGCGGGTCGCGCGTCGCTCGGCATCGAGCTCGGGTCCACCAACATCAAGGCGTGCCTGGTGGGCCCCGACCACGAGCCCGTCGCGAGCGGCTCGCACGCGTGGGAGAACGAGCTGTCGGACGGCGTGTGGACCTACTCGCTCGACGCCGTGCACGCCGGGCTGCAGGGCGCGTACGCGGCGCTGGTCGCGGACGTCGAGCGGCGCTACGGCGTGCGCCCCACGACCTACGCGGCGCTCGGCGTCTCGGCGATGATGCACGGCTATCTGCCGTTCGACGCCGACGGCGGGCTGCTCGTCCCGTTCCGCACCTGGCGCAACACCAGCACCGGGCCGGCGGCCGCCGAGCTGTCCGCGCTGTTCGGGTACAACATCCCGCTGCGCTGGTCGATCGCCCACCTGTACCAGGCGATCCTCGACGACGAGCCGCACGTGCCGCAGGTCGCGTCGTTCACCACCCTGGCCGGCTACGTGCACCGCGCGCTGACCGGCCGGCACGTGCTCGGCGTCGGCGACGCGTCCGGCATGTTCCCGATCGACCCGGCGACGGGCGACTACGACGCGCGGATGCTCGAGCAGTTCCGCCACCTGGCCGCCGCCAAGCGTCCGGGGCTGCACGTGGAGGGCCTGCTGCCGCAGGTGCTCACCGCGGGACAGGACGCCGGCCGGCTCACCGCCGAGGGCGCCGCCCTGCTCGACCCCACGGGCACGCTGCAGCCCGGCGTGCTCCTCTGCCCGCCCGAGGGCGACGCCGGCACCGGCATGGTCGCGACGGGCTCCGTGGCGCCGCGCACGGGCAACATCAGCGCCGGCACCTCGATCTTCGCGATGGTCGTGCTGGAGCGGCCGCTGGCGAGCGTGCACCACGAGCTCGACCTCGTGACCACGCCCGCCGGAGACCTCGTCGCGATGGTGCACTGCAACAACGGCGCCAGCGAGCTCGACGCGTGGGCGGGCGTCTTCGGCCAGTTCGCGGCGGCGCTCGGGCAGCCGGCCGAGCCGGACGCCGTCTTCGGCGCCCTGTTCGCGGCGGCGCTGGACGGCGCGCCCGACGGCGGCGGGCTGCTCGCGTTCAACTACCTCGCCGGGGAGCCGATCACCGGCCTCGACGCCGGGCGACCGCTGGTGGTCCGCACCCCCGACAGCCGCCTCACGCTGGCGAACTTCGCCCGCACGCAGCTCTACGGCGTGTTCGGCACGCTCGCGCTCGGCATGCGCGTGCTGCACGGCGAGGGCGTCGCGATCGACACGATGTTCGCCCACGGCGGCCTCTTCAAGACCGCCGGAGTGGCCCAGCGCCTGCTGGCCGGCGCGATCGACGCGCCCGTCGCGGTCGGGCAGACCGCGGGGGAGGGCGGCGCCTGGGGCATCGCGGTCCTCGCGGCCTACGCCCGCGCGGTCGCCGACGCCGCGGACGACGCGGTGTACGGCGACGGCGAGGCCGCCCCCGCCCTCGACGCCTACCTGGCCGAGCGTGTGTTCGCCGACGCCCGGCTCGACGTCGCAGAGCCCGACGCGGACGACGTCGCGGGCTTCGCCGCCTACCTGGAGCGGTACTCCGCCGGCCTCGCGGTCGAGCGCGCCGCCACCGCAGCCCTCTGACGACACCCGCAGCCGACGACCCGCGCCACCGCACTGGAGAAGCACATGAGCCCCCGCACCGAGGTCCCCGCGCACCTGCGCGCCGCCGTCGACGCCGCGAAGGAGAAGGTCGCCGCGCTGCATGCCGAGCTGCCCCGCTGGGAGCTGGTCGTGTGGACCGCCGGCAACGTCTCCGAGCGCGTCCGCGACGAGCGCACGCCCGACGGCTCGGCCGATCTGCTGGTCATCAAGCCGTCCGGGGTCGCCTACGACGACATCACGCCCGCCGCGATGGTCGTGTGCGACCTGGACGGGAACCTCGTCGAGGGCGACCGGTCGCCGTCGTCCGACACGGCCGCGCACGCCTACGTGTACCGGCACATGCCCGAGGTGGGCGGCGTCGTGCACACGCACTCCACGTACGCGACGGCGTGGGCCGCGCGCGCCGAGGAGATCCCCTGCGTGCTCACGATGATGGCCGACGAGTTCGGCGGACCTGTCCCCGTAGGGCCGTTCGCGATCATCGGCGACGACTCGATCGGCCGCGGCATCGTCGAGACCCTGAGCGGCCACCGCAGCCCGGCGGTGCTGATGCGCAACCACGGCCCGTTCACCATCGGCCGGGACGCGCGCGCCGCGGTCAAGGCCGCGGTGATGTGCGAGGAGGTGGCCCGCACCGTGCACGTGTCGCGCCAGCTCGGCGAGCCGCTGCCGATCGCGCAGGAGCACGTCGACTCGCTGTACGCGCGCTACCAGCACGTCTACGGCCAGCACTGAGCCCGGCCGCTCACCGACACCCCGAATCCTCGAGAGGACACCCATGAGCAAGCCGTACGCCGACCGCGAGGTCTGGTTCTTCACCGGCAGCCAGGACCTGTACGGCCCCGAGACGCTGGAGCAGGTCGCGGCGCAGTCGCAGGAGGTCGCGCGGGCCCTGGACATCTCGTCCGACGTGCCCGCGACCGTCGTGTGGAAGCCCGTGCTCAAGGACGCGGCGTCGATCCGCCGCGCGATGCTCGACGCCAACGCCGACCACAAGGTGCTGGGCGTCATCACCTGGATGCACACGTTCAGCCCCGCGAAGATGTGGATCTCCGGGCTGGACGCGCTGCGCAAGCCGCTGCTGCACCTGCACACGCAGGCGAACGTCGAGCTGCCGTGGGCGGACATCGACTTCGACTTCATGAACCTCAACCAGGCCGCGCACGGCGACCGCGAGTACGCCTACCTGGCCACGCGCCTGGGCGTCGCGCGCACCACCGTGGTCGGGCACGTGTCGAACCCGGCCGTCACCCGCCGCGTCGGCACCTGGGTGCGCGGCGCCGCCGGCTGGGCCGCGACGCACGAGCTGACGCTGGTCCGCTTCGGCGACAACATGCGCAACGTCGCCGTCACCGAGGGCGACAAGACGGAGGCCGAGCTGCGCTTCGGCGTCTCGGTGAACACGTGGGGCGTCAACGACCTGGTCGACGCCGTCGAAGCCGTGGACGACGCCGCGGTCGACGCGCTCGTCGCCGAGTACGAGGAGCTCTACGACGTCGCCGCGGAGCTGCGCCGGGGCGGCGAGCGGCACGAGTCGCTGCGCTACGCGGCCCGGCAGGAGATCGCCATGGAGGCGTTCCTCCTCGAGCGCGGCGCCAAGGCGTTCACCACGAACTTCGAGGACCTCGGCGCGCTGCGCCAGCTGCCAGGCATCGCCGTCCAGCGCCTCATGAGCAAGGGGTACGGCTTCGGCGCCGAGGGCGACTGGAAGACGGCCGTCCTGGTGCGCGCCGCGAAGGTCATGGGCGAGGGGCTGCCCGGCGGCGCCTCCCTCATGGAGGACTACACGTACGACCTCACGCCCGGCTCCGAGCTCATCCTCGGCGCCCACATGCTCGAGGTCTGCCCGTCCCTCACGACGTCGACGCCGCGCGTGGAGATCCACCCGCTCGGCATCGGCGGCAAGGAGGACCCGGTCCGCATGGTCTTCGACGCCGACGCCACCGAGGGCGCCGTCGTCGTGTCCCTGGCCGACATGCGCGACCGCTTCCGCCTCACCGCGAACGTGGTCGACGTCGTCCCGCCCACCCACGACCTGCCGCACCTGCCCGTGGCCCGCGCCGTCTGGTCGCCGCGCCCCGACTTCACCACCTCGGCCGAGGCGTGGCTGACCGCCGGCGGGGCGCACCACACGGTGATGTCCACGGCGGCCGGCGTCGAGGCCTTCGAGGTGTTCGCGAACATCGCCCGCACTGAGCTGCTCGTCATCGACGAGGACACCACGCGCCGCGGCTTCGCCGACCAGGTGCGCTGGAACCAGGTCTACTACCGCCTCGCCCAGGGGCTCTGACCACGGCCCTGACCTCGACCACCGGCGAGCGACCGGCGGTTCGGTAGGCTGACGCCGCCGCGCCGCCGGTCGGCGGACGTACCCGATGGAGGCCCCGCATGGCGAGTCCCGGTGCCGACAAGCCGAACATCCGGCAGGTCGCGCAGCTCGCCGGTGTCTCGCACATGACCGTGTCGCGGGTGCTCAACGACCACCCGCACATCCGGGAGGCCACCCGGCGCCGCGTCCAGGACGCCATCGACCAGCTCGACTACCGCCCGAACATGACGGCGCGGGCCCTGGCCACGCAGCGCAGCCACCGCATCGGCGTCCTCGTGGAGAGCGCCGCCGAGTTCGGGCCCACCAGCACGCTGCGCGCCGTCGAGTCCGCGGCGCGCGCCTCCGGGTACACGGTCAGCTCCGTGCTGCTGCGGGCGGGGGAGGAGATCACCCCCCAGGAGGGCGTCGACCACCTGGTCGCGCAGGGCGTCGACGCCCTCTGCGTCGTCGCGCCCCGGTCGTCGTCCCTCGCGGCGCTGCGCCGCATCGCCGTCGGCGTCCCCGTGCTCGTCGTGAAGCCCGACACGGACCCGACGTTCCTCACGGTGACGGTGGACCAGAAGGCGGGGACGGCGCTCGCGGTCGACCACCTCGTCTCGCTCGGGCACCGGGACGTGCTGCACCTGGCCGGGCCGCTCGACTGGCTCGACGCCCGGACCCGGGAGCGGGCGTTCCACGCCCGGGCGAAGTCGTGGGGGCTGCGCGAGCGCCCCATCGTCGTCGGGGACTGGACGGCGGACTTCGCCTACGACTTCGCGCGGGGCATCCGCGAGCTGCCGGAGTACACCGCGGTCTTCGTCGCGAACGACGACATGGCGGTGGGGCTCGTGCACGGGCTGCACGACCGGGGCTTCTCGGTGCCGGACGACCTCAGCGTCGTCGGCTTCGACGACATCCCCCTGGCGCGGCACGTCATCCCGCCGCTGACCACCGTGCGGCAGAACTTCGACGCCCTGGGCGTCTCGGTCGTCGACGTGCTCCGGGCCGCGATCGACGACCGCGAGATCCCGGACGTGACCCGTATCCCCCCGGAGCTCGTCGCGCGCTCGTCGAGCGCGCCGCCGCGGAAGGGCGGCTGATGCGCGCGCAGGTCCCGGCGGACCCGGTGGTCGAGATGTCCGGGATCACGGTGGAGCTCTCGGGGGTGCGGGTCCTCGACGACGTGGACCTGGCGCTGCGGCCCGGCGAGGTGCACGCCCTCATGGGCGAGAACGGCGCGGGCAAGTCGGTCCTCATCGGCGCGCTGACGGGGACGGTGCCGTTCCTCGCCGGGTCGGTGCTGGTCGACGGCGTCCCGACCACGCCGACGAGCGTGGCCCGGAGCCGGGCGGACGGCATCGCGACCGTCTTCCAGGAGACGCACCTGAGCCCGCACCTGACCGTCGCCGAGAACGTGATGATCGGCCACGAGGTGCGCCGGTGGTCCGGCATCGACTGGGGCCGCACCCGGCGGCGGGCGTCGGAGGCGCTCGCCGCGCTGGGGATCGAGGACATCGACCCGCGGGCTCCGCTGTCGTCGCTGTCGCCCGCGACCAAGCAGCTCGTCGCGGTGGCGCGCGCCATCGTCCTCGAGCCGCGCGTGCTGGTGCTCGACGAGCCCACGTCGAGCCTGGACGAGGACGAGGCCGCCCGGCTGCTGGGCGTCGTGCGCCGGCTGCGCGACCAGGGCGCGGCCGTGCTGTTCGTCTCGCACTTCCTCGAGCAGGTCTTCGAGGTGAGCGACCGGATGACGGTGCTGCGCGGCGGACGGGTGGTGGCGGAGTACCGCACCGACGACGTGGAGCGCGCCGAGGTGATCTCGAAGCTGCTCGGCGAGGACATCGACGCGCTGCAGGCGCTGCGCTCCGAGCGGCTCGCGCACCACTACGCGCGGTCCGGGGAGGTCACGATGCGGGCGTCGGCGATCGGCCGACGCGGCACCCTCGAGCCGGTCGACGTCGAGCTCTCCCGGGGCGAGGTCGTCGGGTTCGCCGGCCTGCGCGGCTCCGGGCGCACAGAGCTGGCCCGCCTGATGAGCGGGGCGGAGCGCGCGGACCACGGAGAGCTGTGGCTCGACGGCGTGCGCGTGCAGCTGCGGAGCCCGGCGGTGGCCCTGCGGCACCGTGTCGCCATGTCGAGCGAGGACCTGCGGGGCGACGGCATCGTCGCCGGGCTCACCGTGCGGGAGAACATCGTGCTCGCGCTGCAGGCGCTCCGGGGCTGGTCGCGACCCCTGTCCCGGGGAGAGCAGGACGCCGTCGTCGACACCTACCTCGACGCCCTGCACCTGTCCGCGGGGGACCTGGACCGTCCCGCCGGCGAGATGTCGGGTGGGACCCAGCAGAAGATCCAGCTCGCCCGGCTGCTCGCCACGCGGCCGCACGTCCTGATCCTCGACGAGCCGACGCGGGGCATCGACATCGCCGCGAAGCTCGACATCCAGCGCCGGGTGGCGCGCCTGGCGGGCGAGGGGGTGGCGGTCGTCTTCATCTCCTCCCAGCTGGAGGAGGTGGTGCGGCTCGCCGACCGCATCGTCGTGCTCAAGGACCGCGAGAAGATCGGCGAGCTGAGCAACGGGCCGGGCGTCACCGTGGACACCATCGTCGAGATGATCGCCGCCGACCTCGACGAGCTCGACCCCGAGGGCTGAGCGCGTTTCACCCCGCCTGCGAGGGCGTTACGAGATCGTGACGTCGAATCCTGGGACGCCTCTATGTGACCGGTCACATACTTCGCTATGTTAGCGGTCACACAAGCCCAGCCGGGTGGGTCGGAGCGGACCCACTGACCGGAGCCCCGGTCGGCCGGCGTCTCGAGGAGGAGACCATGAGCAAGAACTTCCGGCGCGCGAGCGCGGCGCTGCTCGCAGCCCTCACGGCGGCCTCGCTGGTCGCGTGCAGCAGCGAGCAGGCGCCGCAGGGCGGCGGCGACGCCAGCGCGGACGCGGGGTCGGGCAGCGACACCATCACCCTCGGCTTCTCCCAGGTCGGGGCGGAGTCCGGGTGGCGCGCGGCCAACACCAAGTCCATCAAGGACACCCTGACCAAGGACAACGGCTTCGACCTCAAGTTCTCCGACGCGCAGCAGAAGCAGGAGAACCAGATCCAGGCGATCCGGTCCTACATCCAGCAGGGCGTGGACGTCATCGCGTTCTCGCCCGTCGTCGAGACCGGCTGGGACGCCGTGCTCGAGGAGGCCAAGTCCGCCGGCATCCCGGTGATCCTCACCGACCGCGCCGTCGACAGCGAGGACGACTCCCTGTACGAGTCGTTCATCGGCTCCGACTTCGTCGAGGAGGGCAAGCGGGCCGGCGAGTGGGCCAAGGAGCAGTACGACGGCCAGGGCTTCAAGGCCGTCGAGCTGCAGGGCACCACCGGCGCCGCGCCGATGATCGACCGCCAGAAGGGCTTCGCCGAGGCGATCAAGGGCAGCGACATCGAGATGATCGACTCGCAGACCGGCAACTTCACCCGCACCGAGGGCAAGCAGGTGATGGAGGGCTTCCTGCAGAAGTACGACGACATCGACCTCGTCTTCGCCCACAACGACGACATGGGCCTGGGCGCGATCGAGGCGATCGAGGCCGCGGGCAAGGTGCCTGGCAAGGACATCAAGATCATCACCGTCGACGGCGTCAAGGACGGCATGCAGGCCCTGGCCGACGGCAAGATCAACTACATCGTCGAGTGCAACCCGCTGCTCGGCCCGGACCTCGCCGAGATCGCGAAGAAGGTCGTGGCGGGCGAGGCCGTCGACAAGCGCATCGTCACCCAGGACGAGGCGTTCGACCAGGAGGCCGCCAAGGCCGCCCTGCCGGACCGCCAGTACTGACGGGCGCCGCGCCCGCGATACTCGCGGTGGGGGGGGGGGGGGGGGCCCCCCCCCCCCCCCCCCCCCCCCCCCCCCCCCCCCCCCCCCTCCCCCCCCAAATCCCCAACGCCACACACCGAAACCAACCCC
>NZ_JBSGUW010000017.1:49901-61870 GCF_053608125.1 Isoptericola sp. NPDC055063
CGCGGGGCCTCTATACTCCCCCTATTCTTCCCTACTTTCCCCCCTTTCCTACCCCTCACGACCTTCCCTGTGGGGCCCCCCTCCCCCCCCCCGCACCGCCCCCACCGCACCACCACCGTGCACCCCTCGTGCTCCACGGAAGGTCAACGATGACGCACACGGACGCCGGCCCCGCCGGCAGCGCCCGGGGCGACGGCCCCGAGGAGGTGCGCCCCGTCGTCGAGATGACCGGGATCTCCATCGAGTTCCCGGGCGTCAAGGCGCTCGACGGGGTCGACCTGCGCCTCCTGCCCGGCGAGGTGCACGCCCTCATGGGCGAGAACGGCGCCGGGAAGTCCACCCTGATCAAGGCGCTCACGGGCGTCTACGGCATCGACGCGGGCGAGATCCTCGTCGACGGCGCGCCCCACCGGTTCGCCGGCCCCGGCGAGGCCCAGGCCGCGGGCATCGCCACCGTGTACCAGGAGGTGAACCTCTGCGAGAACCTCACGGTGGCGGAGAACATCATGCTGGGCAACGAGCCGCGGCGGCTCGGCGCCATCGACTGGCCGGCCACCCGACGCCGGGCCGCCGAGCACCTCGCGACGATGGGGCTCGACATCGACCCCGCCTCGTCGCTGGGCGCGCACTCGATCGCGGTGCAGCAGCTCGTCGCGATCAGCCGCGCGATGGTGGTCGAGGCCAAGGTGCTCATCCTCGACGAGCCGACCTCCAGCCTCGACGCCGGGGAGGTGGCGCGGCTCTTCTCCGTGGTGCGGCGCCTGCGTGACCAGGGCGTCGCCATCTTGTTCGTGTCGCACTTCCTCGAGCAGGTCTTCGAGCTGTCCGACCGCATGACCGTGCTGCGCAACGGCGCGAAGGTGGGGGAGTACCGCACCGCCGAGCTCAGCCGCACTGAGCTCGTCTCCCGCATGATCGGCCGCTCGATGGAGGCGCTCGAGGACCTCGAGGTCCGGACCGAGCACGCCGTCGACACCACGCGCGGCGCGCCGTTCGTCCAGGCCGTCGGCCTCGGCCGCCGCGGCTCCGTGGAGGCGTTCGACCTGGACGTGCACGAGGGCGAGGTCGTGGGCCTCGCCGGCCTGCTCGGGTCCGGGCGCACGGAGGTGGCCCGGCTCCTGGCGGGCGCCGACCGCGCCGACACCGGCACGCTGCGGATCAAGGGGGCGCTCGCGCGCCTGCGCACGCCGCGCGCCGCGATCTCCCGCCGGATCGCGTTCTCGTCCGAGGACCGCAAGGCCGAAGGCGTCGTCGGGGACCTCACGGTGCGGGAGAACATCGTGCTCGGCCTCCAGGCGGACCGCGGCTGGCTGCGGCCGCTGCCCGGCAAGCAGGTCGACGAACTCGTGCACCGGTACATCGACGCGCTGAACATCCGGCCCGCCGACCCCGACGCCCTCCTGCGCAACCTCTCGGGCGGCAACCAGCAGAAGGTGCTGCTGGCGCGCTGGCTCGCCACCGCGCCCGAGCTGTTCGTCCTCGACGAGCCGACCCGCGGGATCGACGTCGGCGCCAAGGCGGAGATCCAGCGCCTGGTGTCCGACCTCGCCGGGCGCGGCATGGCGGTGCTCTTCATCTCCGCCGAGCTCGAGGAGGTGGTGCGGCTCAGCCACCGCATCGCCGTCATGCGCGACCGCCAGAAGGTCGCCGAGCTGACCAACACCGACGACGTCGGCGTCGACGACGTCGTCGAGCTCATCGCGAGCGGAGGAGACCGCTGATGCCCACGTCCGCTGTCAACGGCCAGGCCGCCGGCGGCATCGGCGCGGTCGTGCGCCACCGCCTGTTCTGGCCGGTGCTCGCCCTGGTCGCGCTGCTCGCGGTGAACACCGCCGTGCGGCCCGGCTTCCTGTCCGTGTCGATCCTCGACGGCCACCTCTTCGGCTCGCCCATCGACATCCTGCGCAACTGCGCGCCGCTCATGCTCGTGGCTCTCGGCATGTCGTTGGTGATCGCCACCCGCGGCATCGACCTCTCCGTCGGGGCGGTGGTCGCGATCTCGGGGGCCGTCGCGCTCACGTACATCGCGGGCGCGCCGGACCCGGCCGCGCCGGTCACCGTGCTGGTCGCGATCGGGCTCGCCCTCGCCCTCGGCCTCGTGCTCGGCGTGTGGAACGGGTTCCTCGTGTCGGTGCTCGGCATCCAGCCGATCATCGCCACGCTCATCCTCATGACGGCCGGCCGCGGCGTCGCGATGCTCATCACCCAGGGGCAGATCACCACGGTCACCAGCGCGCCGTTCAAGACGCTCGGCGCCGGGTTCTGGGTCGGCCTGCCGGTCGCCACGCTGGTGGCGTTCGGCGTCTTCGCGCTCGTCGCACTGCTCGTGCGCCGTACCGCGCTGGGGATGCTCGTCGAGTCGGTGGGCATCAACCCGGCCGCGAGCCGGCTCGCGGGCGTGCGGTCGCGGACCATCGTCTGGACCGTGTTCGCGCTGTCGGGCCTCTTCTCCGCCCTGGCGGGCCTCATCCTGGCTTCGAACGTCATGGCCGCCGACGCGAACAACGCCGGCCTGTTCATCGAGCTGGACGCGATCCTCGCCGTCGTCATCGGCGGCACCTCGCTGGCCGGCGGCAAGTTCTCCCTCTCCGGCACGTTCGTCGGCGTCCTCATCATCGCGACGCTGTCGCTCACGGTGACGAACGTCGGCATCTCCCCGCTGGTGACGCCGCTGTTCAAGGCCCTCGTGGTCGCCGCGGTCACGCTGCTGCAGTCGCCGGTGATGCGGCGCAAGCTCTCCGAACGCACCCGACGGCGCGGCAGGACGGCGCCCGTCGCGCCCTCCGACAAGCCCGCGGACGTCTCCACGGACAAGGTGGTGGCCTGATGACGACCCTCGCATCCTCGCGCCGCGGGGCGCCGTCCCCGGACCGCGTGCCGGCCGTCGGCCGACGCTTCCGCCTCGACCGGCGCTACCTGCCGGTGGTCGGCACCCTCGTGGTGTTCGTGCTGCTGCTCGTGGTGGGCGGCGCCCGCTACGACAACTTCCTGTCCGTCGGCGTCCTCGCGAACCTGTTCATCAACAACGCGTTCCTCGTCGTGCTCGCGGTCGGGATGACGTTCGTCATCCTCACGGGCGGCATCGACCTCTCGGTCGGGTCCGTCCTCGCGCTGTCCGGCGTGACGGCGGCCTACCTGCTGCGGGCCGGCGTCCCGGCGGGGGTCGTGATCCCGCTGGTCGTGCTGATCGGCTCCCTGATCGGCCTGCTGGTCGGCGCCATGGTGCACGTGTTCGAGGTGCAGCCCTTCATCGCCACCCTCGCCGCGATGTTCTTCGCCCGCGGGCTGTGCTTCCTCATCGCCCCCGAGTCGATCCCCATCGACGACGACACGTTCGTGGCGCTCGCGTCGTGGGACACGTGGGCGGGCGGGCAGTGGCGCATCACGTCCAGCGTCGTGATCGCGCTGGTCGTGGTGGCGGTGGCGTTCTACCTGCTGCACTACACGCAGTTCGGCCGCACCGTCTACGCCATCGGCGGCGGCGAGCAGTCCGCGCGGCTCATGGGCCTGCCCGTCGCGCGCACCAAGGTGCTGGTGTACGTCATCAGCGGCACGTGCGCCGGCCTCGGCGGCCTGCTGTTCGCCATGTTCTCCCGGTCGGGCTACTCCCTGACCGGCGTGGGGATGGAGCTCGACGCCATCGCCGCCGTCGTCATCGGCGGCACGCTGCTGACCGGCGGCACCGGCTTCGTGCTCGGCTCGGTGCTCGGCGTCCTCGTGCTCGGCCTCATCCAGACGATCATCACGTTCGAGGGCACCCTCAGCTCCTGGTGGACCAAGATCGTCATCGGCGGGCTGCTGCTGGTCTTCGTGGTCCTGCAGCGGCTGCTGGCCCTGCGGCGCTCCTAGCGCGCGGCAGCATCGATCGTCGAACAGGCGGTTGCGCACCTTCTGAGCCCTCAGGACGTGCGCAACCGCCTGTTCGACACGTCCCCGCAAGGAGCGCAAGTCACGCAAGCGGCTTGCGTGATCGCGTGTACAGTCGAGGCATGTCGAGACGACTGGCCGACGTGGCCGCGAAGGTGGGGGTCAGCGAGGCGACGGTCAGCCGGGTGCTCAACGGCAAGCCCGGGGTGTCGCAGGCGACGCGGGACGCCGTGCTCACGGCGCTGGACGTGCTGGGCTACGAGCGGCCCACCAAGCTGCGCGGCGACCGGCCCCGGCTGGTGGGGCTGGTGCTCCCCGAGCTGGCCAACCCGATCTTCCCCGCGTTCGCCGAGGTCGTGGGCGGGGCGCTCGCGCAGCAGGGCTTCACCCCCGTGCTGTGCACACGCACCGCGGGCGGCATCTCCGAGGCGGAGTACATCGACCTCCTGCTGGGCCAGCAGGTCTCGGGCGTCATCTTCGCCGGCGGCTTCTACGCCGAGCGCGACGCGGACCACGCCCACTACGAGCGGCTGCAGGCCCTGAGCCTGCCCGTCGTGCTCATCAACGCCTCCATCGAGAGCCTCGACTTCCCGCACGTGTCGTGCGACGACCTGGTGGCGACGCACCAGGCGCTCGAGCACCTGGTGTCCATGGGACACACCAGGATCGGCCTGCTGCTGGGCCCGCGCGACCACGTGCCGTCCGAGCGCAAGCTCGCCGCCGCCCGCGCCTTCGCGGCGCGGCACGGCGTCGAGCTCCCCGACGAGCTGGTGGTGCACAGCCAGTACTCGTTGGAGAGCGGCCAGGCCTCGACGGGCCGCCTGCTCGACGCCGGCGCGACGGCGATCCTGTGCGCGTCCGACCCGCTCGCGCTCGGCGCGGTGCGCGCCGTCCGCCGCGCGGGGCTCGAGGTGCCGCGCGACGTCTCGGTGGTCGGCTACGACGACTCGGCGCTGATGAACTCCACCGACCCGGCGCTCACCACCGTGCGGCAGCCGATCGACGCGATGGGGCGCGCCGCGGTGGACATCCTTGCGAGCATGATCGCCGGCGCCGCGGTGTCGCGCGACGAGCTGCTGTTCGAGCCGGAGCTCGTCGTGCGGCGCTCGACGGCGGCGGCTCCGCGCGCCGCCGGCTGACCGACCCTTCCCTCCACCGCGCCACGGCCGGTCGGGCGACCCTCGTCGCCCGGCCGGCCGTTCGCGTGCACGGGGTTCCTGCGCGGCGATGATCGCGGTTTGATAACGAGTCTGTCGAGTTCTTGCGTGGTCTGCGTCGCCTGGTTACTGTCCTGCTCATCGACGACGACGTGGAAGGGGCTCATCGGTGAGCACGGGGCACGAGGCCGAGTGGTGGCGCAGCGCGGTGATCTATCAGGTCTACCCGCGCTCGTTCGCCGACGGGAACGGCGACGGCACGGGGGACCTGGCCGGGGTGCGCAGCCGCCTCGGGTACCTGCGGGACCTCGGGGTCGACGCGATCTGGTTCACCCCCTGGTACGTGTCGCCGCTCGCGGACGGCGGGTACGACGTCGCCGACTACCGCGCCATCGACCCGCAGTTCGGCACGCTCGCCGAGGCGGAGGCGCTCATCGCGGAGGCCCGCGAGCTCGGCATCCGCACCATCGTCGACGTCGTGCCCAACCACGTCTCGGACGAGCACCCGTGGTTCCGCGCGGCCCTGGCCGCCGGGCCCGGCTCGCCCGAGCGGGAGCGGTTCTGGTTCCGCCCCGGCCGCGGGAAGGACGGCGCCGAGCTGCCCACCCGCTGGGTGTCCGACTTCCAGGGCACCACGTGGACCCGCACGACGAACCCCGACGGCACGCCCGGCGAGTGGTACCTGCACCTGTTCGCGCCGTCCCAGCCGGACCTCAACTGGGACCACCCGGACGTGCGCCGCGAGCACGAGGAGATCCTGCGGTTCTGGTTCGACCGCGGCGCCGCCGGCATCCGCATCGACTCGGCCGCCCTGCTGGTGAAGGACCCGGAGCTGCCCGAGGTGCCGGAGCACCCGGGCCCCGGGGAGCACCCGCACGTGGACCGCGACGAGCTGCACGACGTCTACCGGTCCTGGCGCGCCGTGGCCGACTCGTACGACGAGCCGCGCGTCCTCGTGGGCGAGGTGTGGCTGCCCGACACCGCGCGGTTCACCCGGTTCCTGCGACCGGACGAGATGCACACGGCGTTCAACTTCGACTTCATGGCCCGCCCGTGGGACGCGAAGGCGCTGCGCGAGTCGATCACGACGACGCTCGACGCGCACGCCCCGGTCGGCGCGCCGGCCACCTGGGTGCTGTCCAACCACGACGTCACCCGCCCGGTGACGCGCTACGGGCGCGAGGACTCGTCCTTCGCGTTCGCCGCCAAGCGGTTCGGCACCCCGACGGACATCGAGCTCGGGCGCCGTCGGGCGCGCGCCGCGGCCCTCCTCGTGGCGGCCCTGCCCGGGGCGCTCTACGTCTACCAGGGCGACGAGCTGGGGCTGCCGGAGGTCGAGGACCTGCCGCTCGACGTCATCCAGGACCCGATGCACGACCGGTCCGGCGGCGTCGACCCCGGCCGCGACGGCTGCCGCGTCCCCCTGCCGTGGACGCGCGCGGGCAGCTCGTTCGGCTTCGGGCCCGACGGCGGCGCCGCGCCCTGGCTGCCGCAGCCGGCGGCGTGGGGCGAGCTGTCCGTCGAGGCCCAGGACGGCGACCCGGCGTCGACCCTCTCCCTGTACCGGCGCGCACTCGCGGCCCGGCGCGCCGAGCCCGCGCTGCACGGCGGCGGCCTGCGCTGGCTCGACGCCGTGGACGGCGCCGCCGTCGGCGACGACGTCCTCGCCTTCGCCCGGGGCGCCGCGGGGGACGACGCGCTGGTGTGCGTCGTGAACCTCGGGCCCGAGCCCGTCCCGCTGCCGCGCGGCGCCGCCGTCGTGCTGCACAGCGGCGACCCCCGCGAGCCCCTCGGCCAGGTCCCCACCGACCACGCGGTCTGGTTCCGACCGTGAGCACCTGCCCGTCCGAGCAGCACCACCCGCGGTTCCACCGATGGTTCCTCGAGAAGGAGTGACGATGAAGTCCACACGAAAGCCGGCCGCCCTCATCCTGGTCGGCGCGCTCACCACGGGCGCGCTCGCCGCGTGCTCCGGCGGGGGCGACCCGAAGGACGAGAGCACCAACTCGGCGGGGCAGGTCACCCTCTCGGTGGTCTCCCTGCTGCCCGGGTCCACGGAGGAGGCGATCGCCGCCTTCGAGGACCAGGTCGCGGAGTTCGAGAAGGCGAACCCCGACATCGACGTCCAGCCCGAGGAGTACGAGTGGAAGGCGACGACGTTCGCCGCCCAGCTCGCCGGCGGCACGCTGCCCGACGTCTTCGAGATCCCGTTCACCGACGCGCAGGGGCTCGTGGAGAACGGCCAGCTCGCCGACATGGACAGCCAGTTCCGGGCGCTGCCGTACGCGGACCAGTTCAACCCGACCATCCTCGAGTCCGGCACCGGCGAGGACGGGCACGTCTACGCGATCCCCGCGAAGAACGCCTACCCGGTGGCGCTGCACTACAACCGCCAGCTCTTCGAGTCGGCGGGCCTCGACCCCGACAGCCCGCCCACCACCTGGGAGCAGGTGCGCGAGTACGCGAAGAAGATCGCCGACGCGAACCCCGGCGTGGCCGGCTACGCCACGATGACGCAGAACAACACGGGCGGATGGCAGCTCACCGCGCAGACCGTCGCGCGCGGCGGCCGCACCGTCGAGGTCGACGCGGACCAGAAGGCCACGGCGACCCTCGACAACGCGGGCACCAAGGAGACCCTGCAGTTCCTCCACGACCTGCGGTGGGAAGACAACTCCATGGGAGGCAACTTCCTGCTCGACTGGGGGAGCATCAACCAGGAGTTCGCGGCCGGCCAGGTGGGCATGTTCACGTCGGGCTCCGACATCTACACGTCCCTGGTGCAGACCAACGCCGTCGACCCGGACACGTACGGCCTCGCGCCGATCCCGCTGTCCGACGCGCCGGAGGCCGCGACCCTCACCGGTGGCACCCTCGCGGGCGTGCCTGCGGGTGTCGACGACGCCGTCAAGGACGCCGCGATCAAGTGGATCGACTTCTTCTACCTCGACAAGCTGGTGGACGAGGACCGCGCCGTCGCCGACGCCGAGACCCTCGCGAAGAACGACCAGCCGGTGGGCACGCCCGTGCTGCCGATGTTCTCGAAGGAGCAGTACGAGCAGAACCAGAAGTGGATCGCGGACTACGTGAACGTCCCGCTCGACCAGATGACGGCGTTCACCGACACGATGTTCGACCTGCCGCTGGCGGGCGAGCCGTCGCAGAAGACGCAGGAGGTCTACGCGCTGCTCGACCCGATCGTGCAGGCCGTCCTCACGGACAAGGGCGCCGACATCGACGCCCTGCTCGCCGACGCGGACACGCAGGCCCAGGCGCTGCTCGACCAGGGCTGACCGTGACCGTCACCACCTCCTCTCCTCGCGGCGACCTCGCCGCACCCGCGCGGGCGGCCGGCACCGGCCGCCCGCGCCGGGGCCCCGCGTCGTGGCTGCGCGGCGGCGGGCTGCACAGCCTCGTCTTCCTGCTGCCGCTGCTGGTGATCTTCGGCGTCTTCTCCTGGTTCCCCATCGTGCGCGCGGTGATCATGAGCGTGCAGGAGACGAACCTCGTCACCGACCCGACGTTCGTCGGGCTCGACAACTTCCGGCACGTCCTGGCCGACCCGCTGCTGTGGAAGGCCGTGAAGAACACCCTGTACTTCGCGTTCCTCGCGCTGTTGTTCGGGTACCCCGTGCCGCTGGTCGCGGCCGTGCTCATGCGCGAGGTGCGGCGCGGGCGCGGGCTGTACTCCGCGCTCGCGTACCTGCCCGTCGTGGTGCCGCCCGTCGTCGCCGTCCTGCTGTGGAAGTTCTTCTACAAGGGCGGGCCCACCGGCGTGTTCAACACGGTCCTCGGCTGGGTGGGGCTCGGCCCGTACCCGTGGCTGCAGGACGCGTCGTGGGCGATGCCGTCGCTCGTGCTCGCGGCGACCTGGGCCGGCGCGGGCGGCACGGTGATCATCTACCTCGCCGCCCTGACGAGCGTGCCCGCCGAGCTGTACGACGCCTCCGAGGTAGACGGTGCCGGCCTGTGGCGCAAGATCTGGCACGTCACGCTGCCGCAGCTGCGCGGGGTCCTGTTCATCACCCTGATCCTGCAGGTCATCGGCACGGCGCAGGTGTTCCTCGAGCCGTACCTGTTCACCGGCGGCGGGCCGAACAACGCCACGGTGACCGTGCTGCTGCTCATCTACCGGTACGCGTTCCAGAACAGCCTCGGCGGCGACTACGGCGCCGCGACGGCGCTCTCGCTCATGCTCGCCGGCGTCCTCGCCGTCTTCTCGGTCCTCTACTTCCGGCTCACGCGGTCCTGGAGCACGTCATGACCCTCACCACCCCCGACCGCCCGGCCCCGTCGCGAACCTCGCGCCGTCGTCGGGCCGCCACCCCGTCCGACGACGGCGACCGCGGCGCGCTGTCCGCGCCCGACTGGCGCCGCCCGGCCGTGCGGTGGGGGATGGGCGGCACGCACGTGCTGCTGCTCCTGCTGCTCGTCATCGTGGGCCTCGGGCCGATGCTGCTCCTGGCGAAGTTCGCGGTCACGCCCACCCAGGACATCCTCCGCACGCCGATGGCGGTCTTCCCGCACGGCATCGCGTGGGAGAACCTCGAGCGGGCGTGGAACGACGTGCAGATCAGCCGTTACTTCATGAACACGGTGTGGCTGGCCGTGGGGTCCTGGTTCGTGCAGATCGTGGTCGCGACGACGGGCGGCTACGCCCTGTCGGTGCTGCGCCCGCGCTACGGCCGCGTCGTGCAGGCGCTCGTGCTGTCCACGATGTTCGTGCCCGCCGTCGTGCTCCTCGTGCCCCTGTACCTGACGATCCTCGACCCGCCGCTGCTCGGACGGTCCCTGGTCGACAGCTTCTGGGCCGTGTGGCTGCCGGCCGGCGCCAGCGCGTTCAACGTGCTGCTGGTGCAGCGCTTCTTCGACTCCCTGCCCCGGGAGGTCTTCGAGGCGGCGCGGGTCGACGGCGCCGGCCCCTACCGGCTGTTCTGGTCGGTGGTGCTGCCCATGTCCAAGCCCATCCTCGGCGTCGTCTCCGTGTTCGCCGTGATCGCGTCGTGGAAGGACTTCCTCTGGCCCCTGCTGGTGCTCAAGGACCCGGAGATCCAGCCGCTGTCCGTGCGGCTGCCCGCCATCGAGGCGTCGACCGACCTGGGCGTCTTCCTCGCGTCGCTCGCGATCGCGACCGTGCTCCCCGTGGCGATGTTCCTCGGGTTCCAGCGGCTGTTCCTGCGCGGCGCCGGCCTCGGGGGAGCGGTCAAGGGCTGACGGTTCACCCGCTGTGTCGTTGACGCCTGGATCGTCCGAATGCTGATATATGCGCAGATCTGACGTCTGCGCAGATCAGCGACCCCGGAGGAGCGACGTGACCCAGCACGACCCGACGACCGACACCCCGGGCCCCGCCCGGACCACGGTGCGCTACCGCGGTCGGCATCTGCCGATGGTCGCGGTCGTCGTCGCCGCCACCATCGCGACCGCCCTGGCCTACAGCGGCATGGTGCTCTTCGGCCTCGAGGTGGCCGGCATGTCGCCGGCCGAGGCGTACGCCCTCGCCGGCTTCCTCGAGGTCTCCCTCGTGGCCGTCGCCCTCATGGCGCGCAACGCCGCCCTCGAGGGCCGCCCGTACGGCGTTCTCCTCACCCTGACCTGGATCCTGTCGGGCACGTCCGGCATGTTCGCGGCCCTGCACGAGATCGCCGTGCCCGACGCCAGCATGCCCTACATGGTGGCGTTCCGGTTCGTGCCGCCGCTGGTCGCCGCGCTCATGTGGCACCTCGCCCTCGTGGGCGAGCGGCACCTCGTCACCGGGCACACCCTCGACGAGCGCCGCCGCGAGCACCGGGTGCACCAGTACGTCACCGCGCTCGAGGTGTGGCGCGACGCCCGCCTCGACAGCACCGGGAACCACGCCGGCATGCGCAAGGTGCGCGTGGCGCACCGCCGCCAGCGCGCGGCGCGGGACGCGGCCCTCAAGCTGCTGACGGTCGAGGACTTCGAGCGGCGCATGCAGGTGTGGGTGGAGCGGCTCGAGGCCGCCGAGCGGCACGGCAACCGGCTCGACCTGATCGGCGCCAGCTCCGTCGAGCGCGGCGTCAGCCGCGGGTCCGCCGGCGGGTCGCGGGCGGCGCGCTCGGCCGCCCCCGCCGCGCCGTCGCTCGCCGCCCTCGCCGCCACGGCTCAGCCGGTCGGGGTCAGCGGGGCCGCGGTCACCGCGCCCGCGCAGCAGCCCGGTCAGGTGCCGGTGGTGACCCGGACCGACGGGGGCCCCGCGGACGCGACCTTCGCCGACGAGTTCGAGGCGGCGCTCACCGGCGTGATCCCCACGGTGGAGGCCGGCGAGCCCCGCGCCGAGGGCGCGGCTGACGTCACCGTCGAGGCCTGGTTCGACGACCCGCGCGAGGACCTCGGTCACGACCCGGCCGCAGGCGTCACCCCCCACCTCACGGACGAACGGGCCGCGGACGAGCGGGCCGCCGAGGATGTCGCCGCCGACGTCGTCCCGCGGCCCGCGGACGTCGAGGCGGAGGCCGGGCTGCCGGGCACGCGCGAGCCGCTGCCGGAGACCGGGCACACCCGCCGGGTCGAGGTGTTCGACCTGCTGCGGCAGTCCGACCCCGGGCTCGACCCCGCCCTGGGCGGTGCGCTCGCGGAGCGGTCCGCGTTCCTCACGTCGCACGGCGCCCCCGCGGAGCCGGCGGCTCCGCAGGAGGCGGACGCCCTGCCCGCGTCGGACCGAGACCGCCGCATCGTCGAGCTGTCCGGCGACGGCCTGACGCACCGCGAGATCGCCGAGCAGGTCGAGGTGTCGCCCTCGACGGTGAGCCGTGTCGTGAAGAGGTACGCCCCGGCCTGACGACCCCGTGACGCCGAACAGGCGGTTGTGCACGTTCTGAGACCTCAGAACGTTCACCACCGCCCGTTTTGCCGCCAGGGAAGGGGTTGGGCGCGGGTAGGAGGGCGCGAGCATCCCCCCGAAGGCGGGTCCCGAATCTGGGG
>NZ_JBSGUW010000017.1:61880-83026 GCF_053608125.1 Isoptericola sp. NPDC055063
CCGCTTGGACGAAGCAACTTGAGAATACGGAAATGGGTTTGGCCCCTGTCCGAACCCCCAAGACCTCCCACAACCGCCTGTTCGGCAGCCGGGGCGTGGGTCGGGCGCGGTCAGGCGCGCGCGAGCGTCCCCGCGAAGGCGGTCCATGACTCGGGCGCGAGGCGCACGCGCGTGGTGCCGGCGCCGGACGGCGTGGCCGCGGCCGCGACGTCGACGGCGGACCAGCACGCCTCGGCGACCTTGGCGGCGTGCTCGGGGCCCTCGACGGCGGGCTCGTGGTCGGCGACCATCTGCCAGCCCTCGGCGAGCCCGAGCGCGGCGCCGACGTGCGCCAGCTCGACCTCGACCACGCGGTCCGACCGGTTGGTGAGGAACAGGCCCAGCGCACCGTCGTCGTCCACCGTCGCGGCGGCGGTGACCTGCGGGGCGGCGCCGTGGCGGGCCGTGTCGTACGACGGGGCCTCGACGCGGACGTCGAGGGCGGTGCCGCGCGCCAGGCGCGACGTCGTCGCGAACGGGTGGAACGTGGGCTGGCGCCACGCTTCGCCGCCGGGGGCGGTCATGATCGGCGCGATGACGTTGACGAGCTGCGCGAGGCACGCCACCGGCACGCGGTCGGCGTGGTTGAGCAGGGTGACCAGCAGGTCGCCGACGACGACGGCGTCGAGGCCGGAGTAGACGTCCTCGATGATGCGCGGGGCGTCGCGCTGGATCGGCAGGTTGGCCTCGCCCGGGAAGCGGGTCTCGAGGTACCAGACGTTCCACTCGTCGAAGCTGATGGTGATCTTCTTGTCGCTGCGGCGCTCGGCGCCGACGGCGTCGGCGGAGGCGACGACGCGGTCGATGAAGCGGTCCATCGCGGTGCCCGAGGCGAGGAACGAGGCGCGGTCGCCGCCGACCTCCTCGTAGTAGGCGTGCATGGAGACGTGGTCGACCAGGTCGTAGGTGTACGACAGGACGGTGCGCTCCCACTCGCCGAACGTGGGCATCTGCATGGACGACGACCCGCACACGACCAGCGAGATCGACGGGTCGACGAGCTTCATGGCCTTGCCGGCCTCGGCGGCGAGCTTGCCGTACTCGTGCGCGTCCTTGTGGCCGATCTGCCAGGGGCCGTCCATCTCGTTGCCGAGGCACCAGAGCCGCACGCCGTAGGGCTCGGCGCGGCCGTTGGCGATGCGCAGGTCGGCCCAGCGGGTGCCGGCCTCGCCGTTGCAGTACTCGACCAGCGCGGCCGCGGCGTCGACGCCGCGGGTGCCGAGGTTGACGGCCATCATCGGCTCGACCCCCTCGCGCTCGGCCCACTGCAGGAACTCGTCGGTGCCGACGAGGTTCGGCTCGACGGTGCGCCAGGCGAGGTCGAGGAACGGCTTGCGCTGCTCCACGGGGCCGACGGCGTCCTCCCACACGTAGTTGGACACGAAGTTGCCGCCGGGGTAGCGCACCATCCCCGCGCCCAGCTCGTGGATCAGGTCACCGACGTCGCGGCGGAAGCCGTGCTCGTCGGCGGTGGGGTGGCCCGGCTCGTAGATGCCGGTGTAGACCGCGCGGCCGAGGTGCTCGACGAACGAGCCGAAGAGGCGGCGGTCCACGGTGCCGCGGCGGAAGTCGGGGTGCAGGGTGACCCGGGCGCGGGGGGAGGTGCTCGGGTCGGTGCGGGGATCGGGCATGGGTCTCTCACGTTCCTCGTCGAAGTGTCGGTGACGCGTGTACAACGATGTAGAGTCAACCACGGTCGCCAGGGACGGCACCAGTGGGCCGGGACGTTCTGGCCCGACGACTCGAAGGAGATTCGGCATGCACCACGTCGGGCCGGTGGGCGGCACGCTGCCCTCGGCGACCACCCGGCCGCTGCCCGCGGACGCGGTGCGGCTGGCGCCCACGGGGCACCTCGGCGCCTGGCAGGAGCGCAACGCCGCCGCGACGGTCCCGCACTGCCTCGACGCCCTGGAGACCTCCGGCGCGCTCGACAACCTGCGCCGACTCCTGGACCCGGCCGACCCGGAGCGCCACGACGGGCCGTACCGCGGCTTCGCCTTCGCCGACTCGGACGTGCACAAGACGCTCGAGGCGGTCGCGTGGGAGTCCGCGCGGGCGGGCGAGCCCCGGCACGAGGACGTCGTGCGGCGCGTCGTCGACCTGCTGCGCCGGGCGCAGGCACCGTCGGGCTACCTCGACTCGCACGTGCTCGGGTCCGACGGCTCCGCGGGGGCCGCGCCGTCGGCCGTCCCGTACGCCGACCTGCGCTGGGGCCACGAGCTGTACGTGCTGGGGCACCTGGTGCAGGCGGGCGTCGCCCGCGCACGCGCCACCGGCGAGGACGACCTGCTCGACCTCGCGATGTCCTGGGCGGACGACGTCGTCGCACGCCTCGCGGCCGGGAAGGACCTGGTCTGCGGCCACCCCGAGGTCGAGTCGGCCCTGGTGGAGCTGTACCGCGAGACGGGCGACCCGGCCTACCTCGACGCCGCGCGCCGCATGGTCGGCCTGCGCGGCCACGGCCGCCTGGGCTCCGGCCCGTTCGAGCCCGCCTATCACCAGGACGCCACGCCCGTGCTCGACGCCGACGAGGTCGCCGGGCACGCGGTGCGCCAGCTCTACCTGCTGGCCGGCGTGACCGACCTGTACCTCGAGACCGGCGAGCGTGGCCTGCTCGACGCCGCCGCCCGCCTCTGGGACGACGCGCACACCCGGCGCACCTACGTCACCGGCGGCATGGGCTCGCGCCACAAGGACGAGTCCTTCGGCGACCCGTACGAGCTGCCGCCCGACCGCGCGTACGCCGAGTCGTGCGCGGGCGTCGCGAGCGTGCTGTGGGACTGGCGGATGCTGCTGGCGACGGGGGAGTCGCGGTACGCCGACTCGCTTGAGCACGCGCTGTACAACGTGGTCGCGGCCGCGGCGTCCACCGACGGCACGGCGTTCTTCTACTCGAACCCGCTGCAGGTGCGCGACGGCCACGACGGCGCGGACGAGTACCAGGCCTCCGGCCGGCGCGGCTGGTTCGCGTGCGCGTGCTGCCCGCCCAACCTGGCCCGCCTGGTCGCGACGCTGCACACGATGGTCGCCACCACCGGCGGCGACGGCGCCGTCGTCGTGCACCTGTACGCCGACGCGGACCTCGTCGTGCCCGGGTCGAGCGTCCCGCTGCGGCTGCGCACCGGGTACCCGTGGGACGGCGACGTGCGGCTGGAGGCCGACGCCCCGTCGCCGGTGCCCCTGGCGCTGCGCCTGCCCGGCTGGGCGGACACGGCTGGCACCCGCCTGGAGGTGGACGGCACGCCGGTCGACGTCGCGGCGGCCCGGGACGCGCGCGGGTACCTGCGGGTGGCGGCGGGCGCGCGCCGGGTGCGGCTCGTGCTGCCGATGGAGCCCCGGGCCCTGCGCGCGCACCCGCGCGTGGACGCGGTGCGCGGCTGCGTCGCGCTCGCCCGCGGCCCCGTCGTGCACTGCCTGGAGCAGGTGGACCACCCCGGCGTCGCCCTCGACGACGTCGAGCTCGACCTCGACGCGGGCGTCCGGGTCGGCCCGGCCGACGCCGCGCTCGGCGTGGGCGCGACGCTCCTCGCCGACGGCGTCGCCCGACGGTCGGCGGGCCTCCCGCTGTACGCGACCGCGCCCGACGCCGCGCCCGACGAAGCGATGGCCGTGGCCGTGCGGGCGGTGCCCTACGCTGTGTGGGGCAATCGAGGAGAGGGCCCGATGCGCGTCTGGATCCCGGTCGCGGAGGCCCCGCGGTCCGACGGCCGACGACGGTCGGGGAGGTGAGCGGCATGCGCGTGACCATGCACGACGTGGCCCAGCGCGCGGGCGTGTCGATCAAGACGGTGTCGAACGTCGTCAACGGCTACCCGCACATCCGGCCCGCGACGCGCGAACGGGTCGAGGAGGCCATCGAGGCCCTCGGCTACCGCCTCAACACCACGGCCCGGAACCTGCGCACGCAGCGCACGGACATGATCACGCTGGCGGTGCCGGAGCTGCGGCTGCCGTACTTCGCGGAGCTCGCGGACTCGGTGATCCGCGCCGCGGAGGAGCAGGGCCTCACCGTGCTCATCGAGCAGACCGGCTCCGTGCGCGACCGGGAGATCGAGCTGCTCGACGGCCGCCGCCGGCACCTCACGGACGGGGTGATCTTCTCCCCGCTGGCGCTCGGCCAGGACGACGTCGACCTCTTCACCGTGGACTTCCCCCTCGTGGTGCTGGGCGAGCGCGTGTTCGACGCCGCCGCCGACCACGTGACCATGAACAACGTGGCAGCGGCCCGCGCCGCCACCTTGCACCTCGCGTCCCTCGGGCGGCGCCGCATCGCCGTCGTGGGCGCGCACGAGGGCGAGCTCGTCGGCTCGGCGGCGCTGCGCACCGAGGGCTACCGGCAGGGGCTCGCGGCCGCGGGCCTGCCCTACGACCCGGCGCTCGTGAGCGAGGCGGGGCTGTGGCACCGGTCCACCGGCTCGGAGGCGATGGGCCGCCTGCTCGACTCGGGCGTGGAGATCGACGCGGTCTTCGCGCTCAACGACGCGATGGCGCTGGGCGCCCTGCACGCGCTGCACGCCCGGCGCGTCGACGTGCCCGGCGCCGTCGCCCTCGTGGGCTTCGACGACGTCGACGACGTGCGCTACTCGGTGCCCACGATCAGCTCGGTGGACCCGGGTCGCGAGCAGATCGCCCGCACCGCGGTGGACCTGCTCGTCGAGCGGATCGCTGGCGGCGGCGACCGGCCGTTCCGCCGCGTGATCCCCGACTCCCGCGTGGTGGGCCGCGAGTCCACCGGCGACGCCCGCGACGGCGAGGAGAAGGTGGTCGCGGTGCAGCCCGGCGGCAACGAGGAGCTCGCGACGGCGGTCAGCGCGTCGGCGTGAGCTCCCGCGGCACCTCCCGGGGTGCCGGCATGTCCCGCAGGCCGCGCAGGGGGCTGCGGAGCGCGCACAGGCACGCGGCGCAGTGCACGGCGGCCATGAGCAGCACGGTCTCGCGGACGCCGATCAGCTCCCCGAGTGCGCCCGCGGCCAGGCCGGCGAGCGGCATCGTGCCGAAGTTGACGAACTGGCTGGTGGTCACGACCCGGCCCATGAGCGGCGCCGGCACGTAGCGCTGCCGCCAGGCGCCGCGCAGCACGTTGCCCGCCACGACCGCGAGGCCGACCAGGAACAGCCCGGCCACCGTCCAGGCCACCCGCGCGCCGTCGCCGCCGAGGCCGACGAGCAGCGCGGGCGGGCCGCCGGCGACGAGCAGCAGCACCGTCGCGCGGGCGCTGCCGAGGCGCCGGCTGAGCCGCGTCGCGACGGCGGCGCCGAGCAGGCCGCCGCAGGCGCCGACGGTCATGACGACGCCCAGTGCGGAGGGGCCGAGGCCGACGGTCTGCACCAGGAACAGGACGAGCAGCGCGGTGTACCCGGTGAGCCCGAAGTTGGACACCCCGCCCACGACGACGAACCAGCGCAGGTAGCGGTCGGAGGCCACGAACGCCACGCCCTCGCGGATGCGGACCCGCAGCGGCGCCGAGGGGAGCCGCTCGGGCTGGCGCACCGGCCGGGTGCGCCAGAGGCAGAGCGCGGAGACGACGAAGCTCGCGGCGTCGAGGGCGAGCCCCGCGGCCGCGCCGAACGCCTGGGCCATCGCGCCGCCGACGCCGGGGCCGGCCACCTGCATGCCCGACTCGGTGCCGAGCAGCCGCGCGTTCGCCGCTTCGAGCTGGTCGTCGGGGACCACCTGGGGAAGGAAGACGACGTACGCGGTGCGGAAGAACACCGTGCTCACGCCGGCGGTGAGCGCGGCCCCGACCAGGTGCGGCAGGGTCAGCGCGTCGAGCGCGGCCGCCGCGGGGACGCTACCGATCGCGACGGCGGCGACCAGGTCGGCCACGATCATCACGGCCCGGGCCGGGAGCCGGTCGACCCACGCGCCCGCCGGCAGCCCCACGACCAGCCACGGCAGCCACGCCGCCGCGGTGAGCAGGCCGACGACCGCGGCCCCGGCGTCGAGCTCGAGCACGGCGACGAGCGGGAGCAGCACCGACGTCGTCGCGTTGCCCAGCACGCTGACGCCCTCGCCGACCCAGAGGCGGCGGAAGCCCGCGTTGCGGGTGAGCGGGACGGCCGGCGGCGCGGCCGCCCTCCCCGGGGCGGCGGTCATGGCTGGGCCGGGAACCCGCGGCCGAAGACGAGCACGGGCTCGCGCTCGACGTCGTCGTCCGGGCGCGGGCGCTCCGCCCAGCGCACGAGGACGGCGGTGATCTCGTCGCCGAGCTCGGCGAGCTCGGCGGGCGACAGGTGCAGCCACGTCTCGGTGGAGAACGCGGCCCGGTCCCACTCGGGGACGGACTCGGCGTTCGCGACCCAGCCGCGCACCCGGTCGACCTGGCGCTGGAGGTTGAGGGCCTCGGCGGCCTGCGCGGCGGTGACGGCGGCGGTGTCCTCGGCGAAGTCCTGGCGCGACCAGCGCAGGCGCGGCGCGACGAGGCGCCACCAGCGCTCGCGCCGGTTCCGGGCGAGCTCCGGCGCCTCGGCCACCAGGCCGGCCTCGTGCAGCACCTTGAGGTGGTGGCTGGCGCTGCCGACGGCCTGGCCGGTGCGGCGGGCCAGCGCGGACGCGGTGGAGGGCCCGTCGACCTTGAGCGCGTCCATCAGGCGGGCCCGGTAGGGGTTGGCGAGGGCGGCGAGGGCCTTCGCCTCGGTGACGGTGCGCACCGGGGCGGGCGGCTCCGGCGCGTCGTCGGGGCGCGGGTCCTCGGGTGGTGTCAGTGGCTGCGTCATCCCGCCACCGTAGACCGACAAGAGATGTTGTACAAGAGTTCTTGTGACCCGATGGGAGAGCTGGCGTCACCGTCCGGTCGAGGCGCCTCCCGTGACCTGCGCGTCGATCCGGTCGAGCCGGTCGGCCGCGAGACGGCCCGTCGCCCACAGCCAGAAGCCGGGGGCGGCGAGCACGGCGAGCAGCGGCAGCGCCCAGCCGACGACGACCGTCACGGCCGCCACCACCAGCACCGCGAGGGATGTCGCGGGGCCGAGCAGGGGGAGGAGCAGCAGGAGCCGCCAGGTCTCCACCGCGCCCCGCGCGTAGCGCGCGACGACCACCGGCCAGCACGCCAGCACGACGACCGCCCACGCCCCGACGACGAGCAGCCCGGCCCGCAGCACGGCACGGCCCGGGCCGCCGGTCAGCCCGCCGCCGTCGAGCACACCCAGCGCGGCGGCGTCGCACCACAGCAGCGCGGCCACCACCCAGAGCGGTGCGAACAGCGCGTTGGTGCGGCCGAACCCGTCGCGCCACGTGCGCCAGAAGGTGCGCCACGGCGTGGGCTCGGCCGTCATCCGCCGCGCGACGACGCCGCCCGCGCGCAGGGCCGGGCCAAGCCCGAGCAGCACGCCGCCGGCGAGCGTCCCCAGCACCACCATGACGGTGACCTCGACGAGCAGCGTCGCCCAGCGCAGCGCGAGCATGACGCCGCCCGCCCAGCCCGGCACCTCGGCGTCCGCCACGGCTCCGGCGACGGTGCCGGTCGCCGTGCCGGTCGCGTCCTGGCGGGGCTCGGCGGCGGTCACGGGAGCCTCGTCGCGAGGGTGACGCGGCCGGCGTCGTCCAGGGCCTCGAGGCAGAGCGTCGCGCGGTCGCGCACGGCGTCCCACCCGGGGTGCACGACGGCGGACACGGCCGCGCCGTCCGCGGCGGTCCACGCGAAGCGGCCGCCGCCGAGGGCCCTGACGTCGGCGCGCTGGTCGTGCGGCCAGGCGAGCGGGCCGGTGACGGCGTCCTGCACGCGCGTCGGGTCGGCGCCGGGGGTGAGCTGCTCCCACGTGCCGTCGAGCACCGTGGCGTGGACCGGCCAGAGCGCGGGGTCGTCCACCTCGCGGCGGACGCCGGCCCACGGCTGCGGGGAGACGAGCGGCCACCCGTCGTGCGTCCACACGAGCCGCCGCAGCTGGAGCCGGTGCTCGGTGGGCGCGTCGGCGTCGCGCACGTGGTGCACCAGCAGCTGGCGCCCGAGCGAGCCGTCGCCCGCGGCGGGCACGCGCTCGGTGAGCACCGACGCGTGGCCCGGCGCGAGGATGCCCGGGCCGCCGGCGTGCCGGTGCCCGGCGAGCACCGGCACCCCGACCGACCACGGGTCGGCGTCGACGTCGGTCATGAGGTGCCCGGCGCGGTCGCGGAAGGGGCCCGCGACGGAGTCGCCGACGGCCGCGCGCAGGTGGTAGCTGTCCGCGAGGGAGTCGTAGGAGACGAGCAGCGCCCAGCCGCCGCCCGGGCGGGGGAGCACGAACGCCCCCTCGACCGCGCCGTCGGCCGCCCGCGCCCGGCGGGCCAGCAGGCGGCCCGGCGCGGCGTGCAGCGCCCCCGGCGCGGGGGCGAGGCCGTCGGCGACGAGGCCGGTGGCGGGGTCGAGCGGCAACGCGTGGATCCCGCCGAAGAAGGACCCGTACACCAGCCACTGCGTTCCGTCGGGCTCCGTCACCACGTTCGCGTCGATCGCGTTGGGGTGCCCGAGGCCGACCGGCGGCTCCACGTGCTCGCTCGCCACGACGATCCCGCGGTCCGTCCACGGGCCGGCGGGGTGCGGCGCGTCGGCCAGGCCGATCGCCGAGCGCCGGGACCCGAACGTGGACGCCGAGTAGTACATGCGCCACAGCGGTCCCGCCGCCGTCTCGACGCGCACCACCTCGGGCGCCCAGAGCCCCTGGGCGCCGGACCAGTCGGCCGCCGGCCCGGGCACGCCCGGCAGGGCCCAGCCGTGCAGCTCCCACGACACGAGGTCCGCCGAGCGCCGCACCTGCACGCCGCCGCGCACGGGGCCGTCCGAGCGGGCGTCGGTGGAGAACAGCCAGTAGGTGCCGTCGTCGTCCCGCACGGCGGTGGGATCGTGCACGTGCCGCCCGCCCCAGGTCGAGGTGTCGGTCATGTCAGCCCTTCGTGCCGGTCAGGGCGACGGACTCGATGATCTGCCGCTGGAAGACGAGGAAGACCACGAGGATGGGCAGCACCGCGACCACGGACGCCGCCATGATCAGCGGGTAGTCGCGCTGCGTCGCGTACTGGACGTTCATGGTGGCGATGACCACCTGGAGCGTCTGCCGCTCCGGGGTGTTCAGGTACAGGATCGGCGCCAGGTAGTCGTTCCAGACCGCCATGAACCAGAGGATGAACTGGGCGGCGACGGCCGGCCGGATGATCGGCATGATCATGCGCCAGAAGATCTGCCAGTAGGAGGCGCCGTCGATCTTCGCGGCCTCGACGAGCGAGTCCGGCACGCTCGCCAGGTACTGGCGCAGGAAGAAGATCATCACGATGTTGCCGAAGATCGCGGGGACGATGAGCGGCCACAGGGTGTCCACCCAGCCGATCTTCGAGAACATCACGAACTGCGGGATCATGATCGTCGGGAACGGGATCATGATGCCCGTGAGCAGGCCGATGAAGATCGCGTTCTTGAACGGCATGCGCATCTTGGCGAGCGCGAACGCCGCCAGGGAGCAGGTGAACGTGCCGATCACCGTGACGCTGAGCGACACGACGAGGCTGTTCCTGATGCCGTCGAGCACGTACGAGTCGGTCCACATCCGCACGTAGGTGTCCCACTGGGGCACCTGGGGGATCCACACCGGCGGCAGCGCGAAGACCTCGAGCTTGGTCTTCAGGGACGTGGAGAGCATCCACACCAGCGGGGCGATCATGAAGACCGCGCCCGCTGCGAGGACGACCCACACGACCGTGTCGGTGAGGCGCGAGCGCGTGCGGCGGCCCAGGCGCGGGCCGCCGGCGGCCTCCCCGGCGGGCGGGGGGACGGGAGTCGTGGCGGGGGTCGTGGTGGTCATGGTGTCTCCCTGGCCTCAGTCGACGACGAAGCCGGCGTTGCGCTTGTTCAGCCGGAACTGGATGAGCGTGATGACGAGGATGAGGAGCCCCAGCACCACCGACATCGCGGTGGCGTAGCCCATCTGCTGGTACCGGAACGCCTGCAGCCAGATGTGGTAGACGACGGACGCCGTCGAGTACTCCGGGCCGCCGGTGGGGGTCATGATCTGGATCTCGATGAAGATCATGGCGCCGCCGATGACCTGCGTGACCACGAGGAAGAAGGTCACCGGCTGCACCATCGGGAGCGTGATGGAGCGGAACTTCTGCCAGCCGCCCGCGCCGTCGAGCTCGGCCGCCTCGTAGAGCGACCGGGGCACGGACTGGATCGCCGCCAGGTACAGCAGCATCGAGTACCCGAGGCCCTTCCAGACGGCCATCATGATGATCGCGGGCATGGCCCACAGCGGGTCGGCCAGCCAGTTAGGGCCCTGGATGCCGAACAGCTCCAGGAACTGGTTCACCAGCCCGAAGTCGCCGTTGTAGGCCCACTGCCACAGGATCGCGACGGCCGCGATCGACGAGATCACGGGCACGTAGTAGATGGTGCGGAACGCCGTGCGGCCGATGATCTTGCGGTTCATCATCACGGCCAGCGCGAGCGAGAGCGCCAGCCCGATCGGGATGCCGATCATGTAGAAGAACGTGTTGAACAGCGTCTGGTGGAACCGCTCGTCGCGCAGCAGGGCGACGTAGTTGTCCAGCCCGATGAACGTCATCGGGCCGAGCCCGTTCCACCGCGTCAGCGACGCGTACAGCGCGAACCCGGTGGGATAGAGGATGAAGAGCAGGTAGCCGAGGACGGGCGCGGCGACGAACAGCAGCGCCCACCTCTTCTCGGCGCGGTGGAGCCGCGAGCTCCCGCCGCTCCGGGCGGGCGCGGTCGCCGGGTCCGGCGCCGCGGGGCGGGTGCCGGCCGCGGCCGGCGTGGCGGTGGACGTCACGGCGCGGTGCCGGCGGCGGCGGCCTGCGCGGCCTGGTCGTTCGACTGGTCCAGCAGCTCCTGCATGCGCGGCTGCACCTCGGCGAGGTAGTCCGCGGCCGTCTGCTTGCCGTCGAGGACGGGCTGGATCCCCACCCACAGCTCGTCGTACCACTCGGCGCCGTAGGTGAACGACGCCGGCATCTCGCGGCCGTAGTCCTCGGCGATGTCGAGGAACTCCTGGCGGTTCTTCGGCTTGAGCGTGTCGTCCTCGTCGACCTCGGCCGCCCACTGCTCGGCGGTGTCGATCCGGTTCGGGATCTGCACGCTGGCGTCGACCAGGGTCTGCTGCGCGGACTCGTCCGTGGAGAGGTAGGTCGCCAGCTTCACGGCGTCCTCGGGCAGCTTCGTGGTGCTGGAGACGCCGATGCCGAGCGAGCCGACCCAGGTCGCCGTCTCGCCGGTCTTGCCGACGGGCCAGGGCATGAGGTCGTACTCGAAGTCGAGGTCGTTGTAGACGCTCATGTCCCACGGGCCGACGGGGAAGAAGCCGATCTCCCCGGCCATGAAGCGCTGGTAGGTGTCGAGGGTCTGCGCCTGCTCGGGATTGGGGGTGACGCCCTCGGTGGTGAGGTCGGCGATGAACTGGATCGCCTCGGCGAACTCGGGGCTGTCGACCGTGACCTTCGTGTGGTCCTCGTTGGTCCAGTCGCCGCCGTTGCTCCACACGAAGGACTGCGAGTTCCACTGCACGTTGAGGCCGGTGCCCCACTGGTCGGTCTCGCCGTCGCCGTCGGTGTCCTGGGTGACCTTCTGGCAGATCTTGAGCCACTCGTCCCAGGTCAGGGGCTTGTCCGGGTCCGGCCGGTCGATGCCGGCCTTCTTCAGCATGTCGGCGTTGTAGCCGAACGCGAACGGGCCGATGTCCTTGGGCAGGCCGTAGAGCTTGCCGTCGGGGGTGCCCTGCGTGGTGCCGTCGAAGCGGTAGGAGTCGACGCCGTAGGGCCAGATGTTGTCGAGGTCGACGCCCTGCTCGGCCACCTGGTCCGTGATGTCCATGAGCACGCCGGAGCCGACGTAGGACTGGAGGCTGGCCTGCTCGATGTAGAAGACGTCCGGGACCTTGTTCCCCGCGACCGCGGCCTGGAGCTTCTGCGCGTACTGGTCGGCCGAGGTGACGATCATCTTCACCTTCACGCCGGTGTCCTCGGTGAAGCGGTCGATGGCCTCCTGGTAGGCCTTCTTCTCGTCGTCGCCGCCGCGGAACATGAACGTGAGCGTGCCGTCGTCGGAGCCGCCGCTCCCGCTGCCGGAGCTGCAGGCGGTGACGGTGCCGGCGGCCACCACGGCTGTGACGATGCCGGCGATCAGGCGTGACTTCCTCATCACGGGGTCCTCTCGGAGATCCGGTCCGCGGCCGGAGCGGCGTCGCTCCGGGCGGTTTACATCGATGAAGAGCCATCGACGGCGCCCAATCTGGCATGGGCCGCTCGCCGCGGTCAAGTGGCCCGGGTCACGGCTCTGCAACGATGGACAGGCGTGTGCCCGGTCGCCGCCCGGCCGCCGCCGCGCGCCGTCGCGCCGTTGACCGGGCGCCGCGCCGCAGGGCAGGATGGCGCCCTCTACAACGATGTACGAGCGCCGGGGGCGCCATGAGGGGGAGCGATGCCGCACGACCCGACCACGCCGGCCGCCGATCGGGCCGCCGACAGGGCCGCCGACAGGGCCGCCGACAGGGCCGCCGACCGCGCCGTGCTGACCCGCCCGCCCATGGGCTGGAACTCCTGGGACGGTTACGGCACCACGGTGACCGAGGACGAGGTGCTCGCCAACGCGCGCTTCCTGGCCGGCCACGACGGCGGGGCGATGGCCCGCGCGGGCTGGGACACCGTCGTCGTCGACATCCAGTGGTACGAGCCGACCGCGCGGCCCGGCGGGTACAACGCCGCCGCGCCCGTGCTCTTCGACGAGCGCGGGTTCCTGCAGCCCGTGGTCGCGCGCTTCCCGTCGGCGGCCGGCGGCCAGGGCTTCGCCCCGCTCGCCGCCGCCGTGCACGACCTCGGCCTGCGGTTCGGCATCCACCTCATGCGCGGCATCGCCCGCCGGGTCGTCGAGGCCGATCTGCCCGTGCTCGGCACGCCGTACCGCACCGGCGAGATCGCCGACGCCACCAGCACCTGCCCGTGGAACTCCGACTGCTACGGCCTGCGGGTCGACCACCCCGGCGCACAGGCCTGGCTGGACGCGATGATCGACCACGTCGTCGGCTGGGGCGTCGACTTCCTCAAGGTCGACGACATGTTGGCGCCGTACCACGCGGGCGCCGTCGAGGCGCTGTCGCTCGCCGTCCGCCGTGCCGAGCTGAACCACGGTCGGCGCGTCGTCGTGTCCCTGTCGCCCGGCACCGACCTCTCCCTTGCGCACCTGGAGCACCTGCGCGAGCACGCCGACATGTGGCGCGTCTCCGACGACCTGTGGGACCGCTGGCCCGACGTCGAGGCGCAGCTCGGCCGCATGGCCCGCTGGGCGCCGCACTCCGGGCCGGCCGGCTGGGCCGACGCCGACATGCTGCCGCTCGGGCGCATCGGCCTGCGGGCAGAGCGCGGCGCCCCGCGCGACTCGCTGCTCACCGTCGACGAGCGGCGCACGATGCTCAGCCTGTGGTGCCTGGCCCGCTCGCCGCTGTTCGTGGGAGGCGACCTGCCCACCTCCGACGCCGCCACCGTCGCGGACCTCGTCCACCCCGGCGTCCTCGAGGTCGCGCACCGGTCCTCCGGCGGGCGCGAGCTGCTACGCGAGGGCCCCGCGGGCGGCGAGACGGTCGTCTGGGGCGCCGCCACGGGCGACGGCGCGGACGCCACGCGCTGGGTCGGGCTGTTCAGCACCGCGGACGAGCCGAGCCGCGTGCGCGTGCTCGCCGCGGCCGCGGGCCTGCCCGGGCGCCCCGGCGCCGTCGTCGACGTGTGGTCCGGCGAGCGGGTGGCGCTCGGCGCCCCGGGCCCCGGGACCGGCGGCGACAGCGTGCTCGACGTCGACATCCCTGCGCACGGCGTGCGGCTGCTGCGCCTCGACCGCTCGACCGCCTGACCTGGGGCTACGACACCTGCCCTGCCGAGGTAGTCCGCATCCCCGCGAGGTAGTGGACTGGACCACTACCTCGCGGGGAATCGGACTACCTCGGCAGGTTGGGGACACCCTCTGGGCACCACGGCGGCGGGCGGAGGGGATCGGCTAGGATCGCGAGAGTCGCGACTGGCGTACAGGTGGATCACCACCGGGGAGCGACGCGCTGTGCAGACGACGGGTCGTTCGCCTGGGCCCGGTCGCCGATTGACACGATGCCCCGGCACCATGTCCGACATCGTCCGACCGCCGTCCGACACACGCAGGAGAACGCCTGATGAGCACTCCCGACCCCACGTTCAACGCGCCCCTGGCCGAGCTCGACCCCGAGATCGCGGCCGTCCTCGAGGGGGAGCTGGCCCGCCAGCGCGACACCCTCGAGATGATCGCGAGCGAGAACTTCGTCCCGCGCGCCGTCCTGCAGGCGCAGGGCAGCGTGCTGACCAACAAGTACGCCGAGGGTTACCCGGGTCGCCGGTACTACGGCGGCTGCGAGCAGGTCGACATCGCGGAGAACCTCGCGATCGCCCGCGCCAAGGACCTGTTCGGGGCCGAGGCCGCCAACGTGCAGCCGCACTCCGGCGCGCAGGCCAACGCGGCCGTGCTGCACGCCCTCATCAACGCGGGCGACAAGATCCTCGGCCTCGAGCTGGCCCACGGCGGCCACCTCACGCACGGCATGAAGATCAACTTCTCCGGCAAGCTCTACGACGTCGGCGCCTACGGCGTGGACCCGCAGTCGTACCGGATCGAGATGGACGAGGTGCGCAAGCGCGCCCTCGAGCACCGCCCGGACGTCATCATCGCCGGCTGGTCCGCGTACCCGCGCCAGCTCGACTTCGCCGCGTTCCGCGAGGTCGCGGACGAGGTCGGCGCCAAGCTCTGGGTGGACATGGCGCACTTCGCCGGCCTCGTGGCCGCGGGCCTGCACCCGAGCCCCGTGCCGCACGCCGACGTCGTCTCCTCCACGGTGCACAAGACCATCGGCGGCCCCCGCTCCGGCTTCATCCTGAGCAAGGAGGAGCACGCCAAGAAGATCAACTCGGCCGTGTTCCCGGGCCAGCAGGGCGGCCCGCTCATGCACGTGATCGCGGCCAAGGCCGTGGCGTTCAAGGTCGCCGGCACGGACGCGTTCAAGGACCGTCAGGAGCGCACCCTGCGCGGCGCGCGGATCATCGCCGAGCGCCTGTCCCAGGCGGATGTCGCGGAGCAGGGCGTGTCCGTCCTCACCGGCGGCACCGACGTGCACCTGGTGCTCGTGGACCTGCGCCACTCCTCGCTCGACGGCCAGCAGGCGGAGGACCTCCTGCACGACGCCGGCATCACCGTGAACCGCAACGCCGTGCCGTTCGACCCGCGCCCCCCGCGCGTCACCTCCGGCCTGCGGATCGGCACCCCGGCGCTCGCCACCCGCGGGTTCGGCGACGCCGAGTTCACCGAGGTCGCGGACATCATCGCGGTCGCGCTGCGCGACGGCGCCTCCGCCGACGTCGACGCCCTCGCGGCCCGCGTCGCGAAGCTCACCGCCGACTTCCCGCTCTACCCCGGGCTGCAGCAGTGACGGCCCGCCTGCTGCCCGGCAAGCCGGTCGCGGACGCGGTCTTCGCGGACCTCGCACCGCGGATCGACGCGCTGGTCGCGGCGGGGCACCGCCCCGGCCTCGGCACGATCCTCGTCGGGGACGACTCGGCGAGCGCCGGGTACATCCGGATGAAGATGGACAAGGCGACCGAGCTCGGCTTCACCTCGCCGCACATCCACCTCCCGCAGGACGCCACCCAGGCGGACGTCCTGGCCGCGGTGCGCGAGATGAACGACGCCGACGACGTCGACTCCGTCCTCATCCAGAACCCGACGCCCCCGCAGATCGACTTCGACGCGGCCATGCTCGCGCTGGACCCGGACAAGGACGTCGACGGCCTGCACCCCGTGAACATGGGGCGCCTCGCGCTGGGCATGCCCGGTCCGGTGCCGGCGACGCCGGCGGGGATCGAGGCGATCCTGGCGCACTACGAGATCCCGGTCGCCGGGCGGGAGGTCTGCATCCTCGGCCGCGGCACGACGCTCGGGCGGCCCCTGGCCCTGCTGCTCTCGCAGAAGCGCCCGACGGCGAACGCGGCGGTCACCGTCGTCCACACCGGGGTGCCCGACTGGCCGGAGTACACGAAGCGCGCCGACATCGTGATCGCGGCCGCGGGCGTCCCGGGCATCCTGCAGCCCGAGCACCTGACGCCGGGAGTCACCGTGGTCGGCGGCGGGGTCCGGTACGAGGGTCGCAAGCTGCTGCCGGACGTGGACGAGTCCTGCGCCGAGGTCGCCGGGGCGATCACGCCCCGCGTCGGCGGCGTGGGCCCCACCACGATCGCCATGCTGTTCCGCAACGCGGTGGAGGCCGCGGAGCGCGCCGCGCGGAAGTAGGGTCCGCCCGACCCCGGCACGCGCCTCGCGAGCACCGACCGGGCCCGTCGTCCCCCTCGGGGGCGACGGGCCCGGTCGTGTCCGCCATGATGTGCCCATGATCGCGAAGAGCCAGCGTGGGTGGTCGGGCGAGCCGGGCGAGCTGCTGCGGGTCCGGGAGGGGTTCCGCCTCGCGGACGTCGACCCGGACTCGAAGCCGGGGTACGACGGGAAGAAGAAGGACGGCGCGGCCGACCTGCACGCCGGCGAGGCGGAGCTCGACGAGCTGCAGGAGCGCCTGTACGCCCAGAGCCGCGAGGACCCGTCCGCGCCGGCCGTGCTCCTCGTGCTGCAGGCGATGGACTCGGCGGGCAAGGGCGGCATCGTGCGCCACGTCATCGGCGCCACCGACCCGCAGGGCGTCCACCTGGTCGCGTTCAAGAAGCCGACGCCGCAGGAGCTGTCCCACGACTTCCTGTGGCGGGTGGCGCGGGAGGTGCCGCCGGCGGGCTTCATCGGCGTCTTCGACCGCTCGCACTACGAGGACGTCCTCATCGGCCGGGTACGCGAGCTCGCCCCGCCCGAGGAGATCGAGCGGCGCTACGGCGCGATCAACGCGTTCGAGGCCGAGCTGGTGGCGCGCGGCACCCGCATCGTCAAGGTGATGCTGCACATCTCGCCCGAGGAGCAGAAGGCGCGGCTCGGCGAGCGGCTCGAGCGCCCCGACAAGCACTGGAAGTACAACCCGGGCGACGTCGACGAGCGGCTGCTGTGGCCGGCGTACATGGACGCCTTCCAGACCGTCTTCGAGCGCACGTCCACCGAGCACGCGCCCTGGTACGTCGTGCCGGCGAACGCCAAGTGGTACGCGCGCCTCGCCGTCCAGGCGCTGCTCCTGGACGCCCTGGAGGACATCGACCCGCAGTGGCCCGCCGCGACCTTCGACGTCGAGCACGAGAAGGCGCGCCTCGCGGCGTCGTGACCGTCAGGTCGCGGGCGCGGGATCCTGCTCGACGTCGTCGGGCAGGTTGGCGTCGAGGGGCTCGCGGTCCGTCTTGGTCCAGGTGCGCCGCCCCAGCAGCTCGCGCACGAGCGAGACGGTGACCACCGGCCACAGCAGCCAGGTGTAGAGCATGTACGGGAAGAGGCCGAACACCGCGCGCAGCAACGGGTGCCGCCCCGGCTCGTTGGTCATGAGCAGGGACAGGAAGCTCGGCACCAGGGCGATGGTCGCGAAGAACACCAGCGACGGCCACCAGCCGGAGACGAACGGGACGTCGCCGAACAACCAGAACACCAGCGACAGCACCAGGCCGAGGCCCATGAGCAGCTGCAGCAGCGGCATGAGCAGGTAGGCGAGGTGGTCGACGCGCGCCCCGACCGACACCGGCGCCCGCAGCGCACCGCGCAGCAGGCTGAACGCCTGCCAGTTCCCCTGCGCCCAGCGCACGCGCTGCTTGAACAGCCGGCGCATGCTCGTGACGCCCTGCTGGTCGACGGTGGTCAGGACCGTCTGGCGACCGCGCCACCCGGCGCGGATCAGCCGCACGCCGATGTCCTGGTCCTCGGTGAGGCGGTCGCGCCAGGGACCGCGCTCGACCCCCGGGGGCAGGTTCTCCGTCGTGACGACGTCGTCCAGCGCGGCGAGCCGCACGTACTGTCCGTTGCCGCCCATGTTCGCCGTGCCCCACGCGGACCGGCCGAGCTGGTACACGTACGCCATGACGCCGAACTCCACGTCCTGGCCCCACGTGAGGTAGTGCCGGCGGTTGTAGATCCGGACCAGCGCCTGCACGCCGCCCACCCGCTCGTCCGTGAACGTCCCGGCCAGGGCGTGGGGCGCGTCGGCGGGGATGCGCCCGTCGGCGTCCACGACGCCGACGACGACGCGCGTCGTCGGCCATCCGGCGTACCGGCCGGTGAGGACCTCGTCGTGGATGAACTCCCACGCGTTGTCGAGCCCCGCGGACTTGCCCACGCGGGCGTTCGGCAGCTCGCGGCGCAGCACCTGGAGCTCGGGAACCTCGGCCCGCAGCCGGGCGAGCACCTCCGGCGTGCCGTCGTCGGACCCGTCGTCGACGACGACGATCGCCTTGTGCGTCGCCTCGACGGCGACGAGGCGGCTGACGCTGTCGGCGATCGTCACCTCCTCGTTGAGCGCCGGAACGACGAAGACCCACAAGTAGTCCTCCTCGCGCGCGGCCTCGACCGCCTTGCGCTGGCGCCGGCGCTCGAACCACGCGCGCACGACGAGCCACACGATCACGCAGAACGTGACCAGCGTCAGGGCCAGCAGGAACCACATCAGCACCTGCACGCCCACGGGCATGCCGCGGTACGGGTCCCACCAGGGGGCGCTCGCCGCCACCGTCGCGGCGGACGCGACGCCGCTCACTCGGTCACCGGGGACCGACCGGCCTCGGACAGGTCGGCGTCGTAGGGGTCGACGGTGGACTTCGGGGCGATGACGACGCCCTCGAGGTCCTGGGGCACGCGGTCGACGGGCGCCGGCTCGCGCACGAACTCGGGGCCGTCCACCGCGTCGGTGCGGTGGAAACCGGCCCACTCGAGCACCTGGGCGCGGACGAAGCCGGGGCCGGACGTGCGGGGCACGGGGGTGTTGAAGACGAGGTGCTCCAGGGCGTCGACGATGCGCCCCGAGGCGTGCCCGTCGCCGTACGGGTTGGGCTGGTCGGAGAACGCGGCGTGCGCGGCGGGGTCGGTCAGGACGCGGGTGGCGGCCGCGACGATCGTGTCCGCGTCGGTGCCGACCAGCTCGAGCGTGCCCGCCTCCACGCCCTCGGTGCGCTCCGTGGTCGTGCGGGCCACCAGCACCGGGACGCCGAAGGTGGGCGCCTCCTCCTGGATGCCGCCCGAGTCGGTGATCACCACGGTGGACCGGGCGAGCAGGCGCGCGAACGTGTGGTACTCCATCGGCTGCGTCAGGGTGACGGCGGCGACGTCGTCGAGCTCGGCGCGCACGGTCTGCGCCACCCGGGGGTTGGGGTGCACCGGGACGACGAACCGGACGTCCGGGTGGGCGTCGGCCAGGCGGTGGACCGCGCGCGCGATGGACGCGATGCCGTCCCCCCAGTTCTCCCGGCGGTGGGCGGTGACGGTGATGACGCGCGACGTCGCGTCGTCCTCGAGCCAGTCGAGCTCGGGCCGCCCGTACGGGACCTCGCGCGCGGCCGCCCACTGGAGCGCGTCGATGCCGGTGTTGCCGGTGACGAAGGTGCGGCCGATGTCGACGCCCTCGCGCACGAGGTTCTGCACGTTCTGCCGGGTCGGGGCCGCGTGGAACGACGCGATCCGACCGATCAGCTGACGGTTGAGCTCCTCGGGGAACGGGGACAGCGTGGTGCCGGTCCGCAGGCCCGCCTCGACGTGCAGCACGGGGATGCGCAGGTGGAACGCCGCGACGGCGGCGGCCGCCGCGCTGGAGGTGTCGCCGTGCACGATGCAGGCCGCGGGGTAGTGGTCCTCGCGGATGCGCCCGGTCATGCGCTCGGGCGGCGGCCCGTACCTGCCGGCGACGAACTCGTCGAGCCCCGCGATCACCGACGACGAGAGCTGGTTGAGCGTCAGCCCGGGACGCCCCACGCCGAGGTCGGCCGCGATCTCGCACCCGGCCTCCTGCAGCACGTAGTCCACGAGCTCCTTGTGCTGCCCGGTCGTGACGACCACCGGGCGCAGCCGCGGGTGGTCCTGCAGGCGCTGGATCAGGGGGAACAACTTGATGGCCTCGGGGCGGGTGCCCAGCACCACCAGGATCTCGGGGCTGACGGGAAGCGGCATGTTCTCTACCTTCGTCGATCGGGTCGCCGGTGGGGTGCACCGACACCGATGAGTTCCGGTTCGCCCGCCGGTCGGGACGTGTGCCGCACCGGCCGCGAGGGACGGTGCCCGTCAGGAGGGAGCGGCCCATGGTGACCGCACGCACGCACCTGTGGTTCGGGAACAACCGCGCGCACGAGGCGGCGGCCTTCTACGCCGAGCACATCCCGGGGTCGTCGGTGGACTCCGTGCTCACCTCGCCCGAGGGCGTCCCGGGGGCCGAGGCCGGCGAACCGTTCGTCGTCGAGTTCACGGTAGCCGGGCTTCCTGTGACCGGGCTGAACGCGGGGCCCGAGTTCACGCTGAACGAGGCGTTCAGCTTCTACCTGCGCGTGGACTCGCAGGAGGAGGTGGACCGGTACTGGGACGTGCTGACGTCCGACGGCGGCGAGCCCGGGCCCTGCGGCTGGTGCAAGGACAAGTTCGGCATCTCCTGGCAGGTGATCCCGAGGCAGCTCGAGGAGCTGTCCGGCGACTACACGACGGAGGCGAACCTGCGCGCCATGAACGCGATGCTGAAGATGGGCAAGATCGACGTCGCCGGGCTGGAGGTGGCCTACCGCGGGGAGTGACGACGGGCACGGTCCTCATGCCGAACGGGACGCGGCGATCCGCTCGGCGCGCTCCGTCAGGTCGGCGAGGGGGATCGCGAGGACGCGGCAGACACGCACGAGCTCGGGAAACGTGAACGGCACGTGGCCGTTCAACCGTCGCGACAGGCTGTTGAGCCCGATGTCCGCCTCGGTCGACAGCTCTGCCTGGGTTCGCCCGGCGTGAGCGGTCGCCGCCTTGACGGCCTGCCCGATCGCCACGGCATGAGTGTCTGAGCGGAACGTGGGGGTCGTGCCTGGAACGCTGGAAGTCATGGGGCCCTCGTCGGTCGAGCGTCGATGACGGATCTGGTGTGCAGAGCCAGGGCGCGGTGGAGGTGGGCACCGTCCACGCGACCCTCTGTGGCCGGGGGTGGGGGGATGGTTGTTCGGGCCAACGTCCTTCAGGGAGGGAGGGCTTCAGACCG
>NZ_JBSGUW010000017.1:83036-103982 GCF_053608125.1 Isoptericola sp. NPDC055063
TATTATAATGTGGGGAATTAGTGTGTCTTTGTGTGTGGTCCGCTGGCTGCTGTTTGGTGGTCCCACCGCCGGCGCCTGCTCGCCTCCCCCCCCCCCCCCCCCGCCCGTCTGCGGCCGGGGTTGGTGGGCTAGTGGTTCGGGCCGGTGTCCTCCGGGGCGGACGAGCTCCGGCCAGGCCTGCCGGCGAACGCACCTTCGGGAACCCACGCTCCGGCGACCACGAGAGCGAGGAACACGGCCGTGGCGGCATCGGTCCCTCGGGACGCCGTGGCGAGGAGCGCGGGAACGGCGACGGCGGCGGAGAGCAGGTACCAGTACCAGCGCCGCGCGGCGCGCGCGTAGGCCATCAGGAATGCCGAGAGCAGTCCTCCGAGGACGGCCAGGATCACGTGGTCGCTCCGTTCACTTGCAGTAGCCGCCGGAGTAGGTGTGGGGCCACCAGGTAAAGGTGCTGGGTGGCCACCCGTAGACGACGATCTTCACGCACTTGCCCTGCGCCGCGGCGGACTTCGCCTGCCGCCGGACGAGGTAGGACGCGGTGGCGATGATCGCGCCGGCGGGGAACGGGAGCCACGCCGCGAGCAGCCCCGCGGTCGCGCCGTCCCGGAGCGTGCGGGTCTCCTTCTTGGAGAACCGGATCGTGGTGGTCCCGAAGCCACGCTCCACGCGGGGGTCGGCGACGACCGGGTAGGTGGTCTCGGTGTCGGGGCGGACGGTCTGGACGAGCGAGTCGCCCACGACCGTGTAGTGGGTGTCGACCGGCCGGCCGTTCGCGTCTGCGGCCCACGGGCGGTCGATCGTGCCCCGGGAGATGGCGCCACCTCCGTCGAGCGGGGCGAGGAGCTCGATCGTGCCGTCGCCGTTCGGGGACAGCACGATGTCGTCGCCGAACGTGTAGGTGAACTCGTGCGGCCCCTCGGGGCTGGACGTGATCGTCTGCACGCGGGCGGAGCCGTCGTCGAGGCTCTGCACGGCGACGTCGGCCCCTCCGTCGTGCGACCGGAACACGACGGTGCCGTCGTCCGCCACGGCGCCGTCGCGGAGCGCGAGGTTCTCGGGCAGGTTCACCTCGAGCCGGGGGACCGCGGCGTCGCGGCTCTCGAGGACGATCGGCGCGCCACCGTCGAGCGGGACCGTCGTGGTCCCCGCAGCGCTCGAGGCCCGCGCGACGCCGCCCCGGGCCTCGACGTCGACCACGTGGCGGTCGCCGGGGGCGACCTTGGCGACGAGCGCGGCTGTCGCGTCGGGCGTGTCGTCGACCCCCGGTGGGTCTTCCGCGGCGGCCGCCGTGGTTCCGAGCCCGAGCAACGCCAGCGTGAGCGTGCCGGCAACGGCGGCGCGAGGAGAGGTGTGCAGTTTCATCGGGACCTTTCGTCGTCCTGGTCTGGGTGTGTCGGTCGTCGGGTGGTGGGCGGTCGCGCGGCACCGTCACCCGGCGCTCGCTGTCTCGAGCGATCGGTCATGGCACGACACGGCGCTCGTCCGGCCGTGTGCCACGCCAGAAACGCTAGAGGTCAGATATGACCATCGTCAATGGTTGGGCATGTCATATCTGGTGCATTTGAACCACGCGAGGTAGGTTTCCGGTCATGGGTGATACGCGCTACTCGGAGGCGGACTTCCTGCACGCCCTCGGCAACGAGGTCCGGGCCTGGCGGACGAAGCGGGGCTGGACCCGCGTGGATCTCGCCGGGCGCGTCGACATCTCCGTCTCCACCCTCGGGCGCATCGAACGGTCGAGCGGGACCGGCTCGGCGACGGTCGCCGACGTCTGGCGGATCGCCCGCATGCTCGGGCTCGAGCTCACCGACCTCGTGCGCCGCGCCGAGGAGGCCGCCTCGCTCGCCGCCGCCGACGGACCGCCCACCGCCCTGGGCGCCGTCGGCAACCTGCGCGCCGTCGCGCACCACGACGAGACGTCGATCTTCGACGAGCAGGGGCAGAGGGGCGACTGACCGGTGAAGGCGTTGCCGGAGCTGATCGAGCTGGCCGACCGGCGCGGGCTGGCCGTCGTGTGGGACAGGGCGCTCGGGGAGCATCTCCGTGGGCTCCTCCTCGTCGACGACGGCGTCATCGTCCTCAACGCCTGGCTCGACGAGGCGCAACAGCGGTCCACGCTCGCCCACGAGCTCGGGCACGCCTGGTACGGCCACCGCCCGACCGGCGACGAGCACGGGGACGCCCGGGACGAGCGGCAGGCCGACGAGTACGCGGCACGCCTGCTCGTCGACCCCGACGCCTACGCCGCCGCGGAGAGGGCGGTGGGGACCCACGCGGGCGCGCTCGCGGTCGAGCTCGGGGTCACCGCGGGGGTCGTCGCGACCTGGCAGCGGCTGGCCCGTCGGACGACCATGGCGAGGTGACGACACGGACCGCCCGCGTCGTCGGTAGGACGTGCGAGGATCGGGGCCGCCGTCCCCGTCACCCTCCGGGAGAGATCTTCTTGCTGACCGTCGCCACCGCCAACGTCAACGGCATCCGTGCCGCCTTCCGCCGCAACATGGACGCCTGGATCGCCGCCCGCACCCCCGACGTCCTGCTGCTGCAGGAGGTGCGCGCCCCCGACGAGCTGGTCCACGAGTACCTCGACGGCTGGCACGTGGCGCACCTGCCGAGCGAGATCAAGGGGCGCGCAGGCGTCGCGGTCGCGTCCCGCCTGCCCCTGCACGCCGTGCGGACGGGCCTCGCCGCGCACGGGCCCGACGGCGAGCCCGAACCGCCCGTCGACACCGGCCGCTGGGTCGAGGCCGACGTCGAGCTGCCCGGCGGTGGCCTGCTCACCGCTGTCTCCGCCTACCTGCACTCCGGGTCCACCAGCCCGGGACAGGAGCACACGATGGTCGCCAAGTACGCGCACCTGGACAAGGTCACCGCGCGCCTCGCCGAGCTCGCCGGGGCCGAGCACCCCGCCGTGGTCGCCGGCGACCTCAACATCGCCCACCGCAACGTCGACATCGCGAACTGGAAGGGCAACCTCAAGAACGCCGGCTTCCTGCCGCAGGAGCGGGCCTACGTCGACCGCTGGACGACCGAGCTCGGCTGGGCCGACCTCGGTCGGGAGCACGGCGGCGAGGGCCCCGGCCCGTTCACCTGGTGGTCGTGGCGCGGGCAGTCGTACGTCAACGACCGCGGCTGGCGCATCGACTACCAGCTCGCGAACCCGGCGCTCGCGGCCCGCGCCGTCAAGGTGGAGGTCGACCGCGCCCCCACCTACGAGGAGCGCTGGTCCGACCACGCCGCCGTCGTCGCCACCTACGACCTGTAGCACGGTTGTGGGGGGGGGGGTTGGGTTTTTTTTTTTTTTTTCCCCGGCCCCAACCCCCCCCCCCCCCCCCCCCCCCCTGTCCCCGTGGGGTAGGCCCCCCCCCTCCCCCACCCCCCTCCCTTTGTCCCTTTTTTTTGTTTTTTTTTTCCCCTTTTTTCCCCCCAACCCCCCCCAAAAACCCCCCCCCACAACGGGTCAGCGGTGGCCGCGGGGGAACATCGCCCGCTGCACGGCGTCGTGCACGTCGGTGTTGAGCTGCGGCCCGGAGAGCCCCTCGGCGCCGGGCCCCTGGGCGGTGATCGGCGTGGCCTCCCCGGTGTGCCCGCCGGTGGTCCAGTCGACGGAGAACTCCAGGTCGGTGCCCGGGACGGGGAACGGCCCGTCCTCGCCGGTCTGGCCCGCGCCGGACTCGTCGTCGGGGTCGACGTTCTCGATCGCGAGGCCGCCCGTGGCGTGGTCGCCGACCACGAGGATCAGCGTGTCCCTGTGCTTCTCCTGGAAGTCCAGGGCGAGGGCGACGGTCTCGTCGAGCGACCGGCCCGCCTGGATGGTGCGCGTGGCGTTGCTCTGGTGGGCGAACTCGTCGATCGCCTCCTCCTCGAGGAACAGGAAGAACCCGTCGCGGTCGCGCTGGAGCACGTCGAGCGCCTTGGCGGCCATGTCGACCAGCGGCACCTCGGGGGAGTAGACGTCGCCCTCGCCCTCGTTCGCCTGCTGGAACATCTCCTCGTTCGCGAACAGGCCGAGCAGGCGGCGCCCGTTCGCGTCGGCGAGGCCCTCGGCGTCGCTCACGTACGTGTACCCGAGCTCCTGGGCGCGCTCGACCAGGTTGCCCTTCGTGCCCTTGCTCTGCTCCTCGGGGTCCTCGGCGGGGTTGTCCGGCCACGCGCCGGGGTCGCCCTCCGGGTACCAGAAGTCCTCGCCGCCGCCCAGCAGGACGTCGGGCTTCGACTCCTCCAGGTACTGCCGCGCGATCTCGCTCTGGTCGTACCGGTCGGTCACGTGCGCGCCGAACGCCGCCGGGCTCGCGTCGGTGATCTGCGCCGTGGAGACGAGGCCGGTGGCCTTGCCGGCCCGGCGCGCGTCCTCGAGCAGGGTGGGCACCCGGTTGCCGTCCGCGTCGACGCCGACGCCGCCGTTGAACGTGCGGACCCCCGTGGCGAACGCCGTCGCGCCCGCGGCGGAGTCGGTCACCGCGTCCTCGAGGTCGGCGGAGTCGGTGGCGGTCCAGCCCGCCTCGTCGAGCGAGTCCATGACGAGGTGGCCGTCCTTGCCCACCGTCGCGACGCGGATCAGCTCGCGGGCGGCCAGCCCCATGCCGTCGCCCTGGAGCACGATGACGTTCCGCGCCCGGTCCTTCCCGTGCCCGCCGCCGTGTCCACCGTGCCGGCCGACCTGCCCGCGGTCGCCGTCCTCGCCCTGGTCCCCGCCGCCGGCGGTCGCGCCGAGCGCGGTCCCGGCGGCGACCAGTGCCGTGAGTGCCGCCGCGCCGACGCGGCGCATCGTGGTGCGTGCTGCCATCGCTCCTCCTCGAACGTCTCCGACGGCGGCGGTCCGCCCGGAGGCTCCGGCGCCGTCGTGCCGGGGTGTCCCGTCCGGGCACCGTAGGCAGGTGCCCGCGTCACCGGCATCCCGGGCCGAGACCAGGGGACACCGCTGAGCGAGGAGGAGCGGGTCGTCAGGCGGTGCGGCCCGCGGGGGCCGACGGCGGCGCGAGCAGGAAGCCGGGTGTGCGCAGCCCGGCGTCGTCGAACGCGCGCTGGACCGCCGCGACGACCGTGTCGACGTCGCCCGCGCGCACGAGCGCGATCGCGGAGCCCCCGAAGCCTCCGCCGGTCATGCGGGCACCCAGCGCGCCGGCGCCGAGCGCGGCGTCCACGACGAGGTCCAGCTCGCGGGCGGAGACCTCGTAGTCGTCCCGCAGCGAGGTGTGGGAGGCGACCATCAGCGGCCCGACCTCGGCGACGCGGCCGTCGGTGACGAGGTCGCGGAAGAGCGCCGTGCGCTCGATCTCCGTGACCACGTGCTGCACGCGCCGGCGCAGCACGCCGTCGGGGTCGTGCGGCTCGAGGGCGGCGAGCGTCTCGTCGAGCCGTCCCGGGTCCACGTCGCGCAGGGTCGCGACGCCGAGCAGCCCGGCCGCGCGCTCGCAGGTGGCGCGCCGCTCGGCGTACTGGCCGTCGACGAGGGCGTGCTCGGCCCGCGTGTCGACGACGAGCAGCGTGAGGCCCGCGGACGCCAGGTCGAAGGGCACCGGCGTCCCCGACTCCAGCGCCGACAGCCCGGGGCGGGAGTCGACGAGCAGGGCGTGCCCGGCCGTGCAGCGCAGCGAGGCCGCCTGGTCCATGCCGCCCGTCGGGGCGCCCGCGATCTCGTTCTCCGCGCGCACGCACGCCTCCACGAGCGTCGCCCGGCCGGCGTCGTCGCCCGCGAGGCCCAGCCCGCCGGTCTCGTCGAGCGCGACGGCGACCGCGCACTCGAGGGCGGCGGACGAGGAGAGCCCCGCGCCGAAGGGCACGCACGAGTCCACGACGGCATCGAAGCCGCGGACGGGGTGGCCCGCCTCGCCGAGCGCCCACGCGACCCCGGCGAGGTACGCGCCCCAGCCGGTCACGGCGCCCGGGGCGACGTCGGCCAGCCGCGTCGACCAGACCTCGCCCGGCGCCTGCGCGGAGCCGAGGCGGACGACGTCGTCGTCCCGGTGCCGCAGCGCCACGTAGGTGCGGTGCGGCAGCGCCGTCGGCAGGGCCAGGCCGCCGTTGTAGTCGGTGTGCTCGCCGATGAGGTTGACGCGGCCGGGGGCCGACCAGACGCCGTCGGGCTCGCCGCCGTCGTCCGCGAAGACGCGCGCGAACAGGTCGCGCACTCGCTTCGCTCCCTCGTCGTCGGACCAGGACTCGAGCCACTCGGGCGCGCTCATCGCAGGACAGCTCCTTCGCAGGCGGTACAGACACAGACGGGGGCGGGCGCCGGCGAGGCGCCCGGGGGAGGGTATCGCGCGTCAGCCCGTGACGGGGCTGAGGTTCAGCCGCATGCCGGCGAGCCCGCGGGACCGCCCGGCCAGCGCCTGGGCCACGTCGCGCAGCACGCGCGCGCCGGCGGAGTCGGGGTCGCTGAGCACCACGGGGGTGCCGTCGTCGCCCGCGGCGCGGACCGCGACGTCCAGCGGCACCTGGCCGAGCAGCGGCACGGTCGTGCCGAGCGTCGCGCCCAGCCGGTCCGCGACCCGCTGCCCACCGCCCGAGCCGAACACCTCGAGGCGCGTCCCGTCCGGCTGCTCCAACCACGACATGTTCTCCACGACGCCCACCACGCCCTGCGACGTCTGCGTGGCGATCGACCCGGCGCGCTCCGCGACCTCCGCCGCTGCGGCCTGCGGCGTCGTCACGACGACGATCTCGCTGCCGGGCAGCAGCTGCGCCACGGAGATGGCGATGTCGCCGGTGCCGGGGGGCAGGTCGAGCAGCAGCACGTCGAGGTCGCCCCAGAACACGTCCGCGAGGAACTGCTCCAGCGCGCGGTGCAGCATCGGCCCGCGCCACACGACCGGCTGCCCCGCGGGCACGAACATCCCGATCGACACGACCTTCACGCCGTGCTCGATGGGCGGCAGCAGCATGGAGTCCACGCGGGTGGGCTGGCGGTCCACGCCGAGCATGCGGGGGATGGAGAAGCCGTAGATGTCGGCGTCGACGACGCCCACGCTGAGCCCGTCGGCCGCCATCGCCGCCGCGAGGTTGGCCGTCACGCTCGACTTGCCCACGCCGCCCTTGCCGGACGCGATCGCGTACACCTTGGTCAGCGAGCCGGGCTGGGCGAACGGGATCACCGGGTCGCCCGCGCCGCCGCGCAGCATGGAGCGCAGGGACTGCCGCTGCTCCGGGGTCATGACGCCGAGCTGCACGTCCACGCCCGTCACGTCGTCGAGCGCCTCGACCGCGGCGGTGACGTCGCGCACCAGCGTGCTCTTCATGGGGCAGCCCGCCACCGTGAGGTCGACGCCCACCGTCACGTGGCCGCCGCCGGCCACGTCGACCGAGCGGACCATGCCGAGGTCGGTGATGGGGCGGCGGATCTCCGGGTCGACCACCGACGTGAGGGCGGTGCGGACGCGGTCGCTCAGCGGTCGGGGGCCGTCGGGGGAGCCGGTGGTCATGCCTCGATCCTAGGCGCGGCGGGCGGCGGCGCCGGTGCGTCGTGGGTCACGACCGAGGGCGGCGGTGACGCGCTGCGCGAGCGCGGCGACGTCCACCGGGCCGCGCGTGTCCACGCGCAGCACGGGGCCGAGGGCGAGGGGAGCGCCGTGCTCGGCCCACCGCGCCCAGTCGGCGGTCAGGTCGCGGCCGTCCGCGTGCACGGGGTGCCGGGAGGGGGCGCGGGCGTCGAACCGTGCGCGCGCGACGTCGGCCGGCACGTCGCACCAGACCTCGACGACGGCGTCCGCGCCCGCCGTGGCCAGGCCGCGCAGCGCGTGGTCCAGGTCCCGGGGGCGGAACCACCACGACTCGACGACGACCCGCGGCAGGGGCGCGGAGGCCAGCCGCCACGCCGCCTCCATCGCCGCGGCGCCGACCAGGCCGCGGGCCTCCGGGCCGACGGCGTCCGCCAGGGCCTCCTTGACGGCGTCCTTGGCCAGGAGGGGAGCGCCGAGCCGGGCCGCGAGCGGGGCGGCGAGCGTCGTCTTGCCCGCGCCGGGCAGCCCGTTCACCAGCACCACCTGCCGCGCCACGCGCCCCCCTGGGGTCCGTCCGATCCACCGCACGCCCGACCCGTGCACCGGGAGACTAGCGGGTCAGGACGACGAGGCGTCCCGCGTGCGCTCCGACTCCTTCTCGTCAAGCTCCTCGAGCAGGTTCCGGATCTCCGACCGGACGAAGTCGCGCGTCGCGACCTCGCCCAGCGCGATCCGCAGCGCCGCCATCTCGCGGGCCAGGTACTCCGTGTCCGCGAGGTTGCGCTCGGAGCGCTGCCGGTCCTGCTCCGCGGTGACGCGGTCGCGGTCGTCCTGCCGGTTCTGCGCCAGCAGGATCAGGGGTGCCGCGTAGCTCGCCTGCAGCGAGAGCATGAGGGTCAGCGCCGTGAACCCGTTCGAGGCGCTGTCGAACCGCAGCCCCTCCGGCCCCCACGAGTTCCACGCCAGCCACACCGCGCAGAACACGGTGAGGTAGATGAGGAACCGCGGCGTGCCGAGGAAGCGGGCGATGCCCTCCGTGGCGCGGCCCACCGCGTCCTGGTCCATCTGCGGGCGCGGGATGAGGGTGCGCCGCGCCTCCTTCGGCTGGTCGAGGCGGTCAGCCACGCGGCACCTCCTCCAGGTTCTCGTCGATGTGCTCGCGCCAGTCGTCCGGGAGGATGTGGTCCAGCACGTCGTCCACGGACACCGCGCCCAGCAGCCGCTTCTCGGCGTCGAGCACGGGCAGCGCGAGCAGGTCGTAGGCCGCCAGCAGGCGCGTCACCCGGCCCACCGGGGCGTCCGGCGTCAGCCACTCCGTGTCCGTGTCCAGCACCGAGCCCACCGACGCGTGCGGGGGCTCGCGCAGCAGCCGCTGGAAGTGCGCGACGCCGAGGAACCGGCCCGTGGGCGTCTCCAGCGGCGGCCGGACCACGAACACCATCGACGCCAGCGCCGGCGGCAGGTCTTGCTTGCGGATCTGCGCGAGGGCCGTCGCGATCGACGTCTCCGGGCCGAGGATCACCGGCTCCGTGGTCATGAGGCCGCCCGCCGTGTCCTCGTCGTAGGACAGCAGCCGGCGCACGTCCTTCGCCTCCTCCGGCTCCATCAGCTCCAGGAGGCGGGTGGCCTGCTCGTCGGGCAGCTCGTTCAGCAGGTCGGCCGCGTCGTCGGGCTGCATCGCCTCGAGCACGTCGGCCGCGCGCCCCGAGTCCAGGCGGGACACGATCGAGACCTGGTCGTCCTCCGGCAGCTCCTCCAGGACGTCGGCCAGCCGCTCGTCGTCCAGCGCGCTCGCCACCTCCAGGCGGCGCGTGTCGCCGAGCTCGTGCAGCACGTCCGCCAGGTCCGCGGGGCGCAGGTCCTCGTACGCCTCCAGCAGCTTGGTGGCGCCCTGCTCCTCGGTGGACCCGGCCAGCCCGGTGACGGCGTCGGCCGGCACGACGAGCGTCTCCCCGCGGCGGCGCAGCGACAGCCCGCGAGAGGGCTGCTTGCGGCGCACGAAGAGCTGGTCCACCAGCCAGTCGCCGGTGCGTTGCCGCGTGATCGACAGGTCCTCGACCGTCGCCTCGCCCGAGCCGTCCGTGAACCGCACCGTGCGGTCCAGCAGCTCGCCCAGCACCAGCGACTCCATCGCCCGCTGCTCGAACCGGCGCATGTTGAGCAGGCCGGTGGAGATCACCTGGCCCGCGTCGATCGCCGTCACGCGGGTCAGCGGGAGGAAGACGCGTCGCCGGCCCGGGACCTCGACGACCAGCCCGACGGCGCGGGGCGCGCCCTTCGCGCGGATCAGCACGACGGCGTCGCGCACCCGCCCCACCTCGTCCCCGATCGGGTCGAAGACCTGGGTGCCGGCGAGCCGTGCCACGAAGACCCTCGTTGCCGCGCTCACGTCGGTCAGCCTACGCGGGGCCGCCCCGTCGGTCCTGGTAGGGGGCACGCGGTGTGGTGCCGGGGCCCCGACTGGGCCAGACTGGGCGAATGAGCTTCAGCCGCCCGAACGCCGTGCCCCGCGTCCCGACCCCGCCGGCCGGTGACGAGGTCGCCGCGTACGACACGTACCTCGAGGCCCAGCAGGCCGTCGACTACCTGTCGGACCACAAGTTCGCCGTCGAGCACGTCACCATCGTCGGCACCGACCTGCGGATGGTCGAGCGGGTCACCGGGCGGCTCACCTACGGCCGGGTCGCGCTCGCGGGCGCGCTCTCCGGCGCCTGGTTCGGCTTCTTCGTCGGCCTGCTCCTGAGCCTCTTCGGCGGTCCGAGCGCGGGTGGCGTGCTGTTCGTCGCCATCGGCCTCGGCGCCGGGTTCGGCCTGCTGTTCTCGGTGCTGTCGTACGCGCTGACGGGTGGACGGCGTGACTTCACGTCGTCGTCGCAGATCGTCGCGTCCACCTACGCCATCCTCTGCGCCACGGAGCACGCCGGCGACGCCCGCGCCATGCTGCTGCAGTCCCCGGGCGGGCTGGGCAAGGCGCGTCGCGGCTCGACCGTGGCGGCCCCGGCCGTGACCGTCCCCGCCTCGCCGACGGCGACCCCGCCGGCCGCCCCCGCCGCCCCGCGCACCCCCGACCCGCGCTGGACCACCCCCAGCGGCGCCCCGCGATACGGCGCCATGCGCCCGGATCAGCCGGCGCAGGCTCCGCAGTCCCCGGAACAGCCGGCCCCGCCCACCCAGGCGGCGGAGCCGCAGGCGACGGAGCAGCCGGACGGCGCGGAGCAGAAGCCGTCGGAGCACGACGACCCGTACCGCCCGCCCCAGCCCTGACCCGCGCAGCCTTGACCTGCCCCGCGCGGATCTGTTCGGCAGCCCCCTGATCTGATCGGCAGGTGGGTCTGCCGATCAGATCAAGGGGCTGCCGAAAAGATCGGAGCTCACGGCGGTGGCGGCAGCAGCGGGTGCCGCCGGAGCGTCCGACGGAGCTCCTCCGGGAACCGCGCGGCCAGGGCTCGCGCGACCTCCCCGAGCCGGGCGTTCCCGACCGCGGTCACCCGCACGGGGTTGACGCCCGTGGCGCGGATGGCGTCGAAACGCTCCTTCTCCCGCAGCAGCTCCTGTGCGGCGTCGTGGCCGGGTCGCACGCCGCCGTCGCGGTACTTCGACAGCCCGTCGAACTCGGCGTACACCGACCAGTCCGGCCACCCCAGGTCGCAGTGGAACACGCCACGCGCGGTGACGACCGGCGCCTGCGTGATCGGCCGGGGCAGCCCGGACCTGAGCGCCACGTACCGGAGCCAGGTCTCCCAGGCGGAGTCGGCGCCGGCGTCCGCATGGTCCAGGACCCACGCGGCACGGCGCGCGCCGTTGCGCCGTCGCGTCGACGCGAGGACGTCGCGGCACTCCTGCAGGTCGACGCCCTGGGCCAGCGCGTCGTCGGCGATCACCAGCCCCTCGAGAGGGTGCATCGACCGCGCGCAGTCCGCCACCGTGCGCGCGAGGGTCGTGACGGGCAGGCCGTCCCGGTCGGCGCGGTGCTCGCCGGGCAGGGCGAGGAGGTGCCGCCTGAGGTCGGCGGCGGCGGCCCCGGAGCGCCGGTACGCCTGGACGACGTGCGTCACGGTGGGGACGCGCCACAGCCGGAGGCCGTGGAGCACGGCGGCCGTCTCGTGGCTGAAGACGTGGTCCGCCTCCAGCTGCCGGTGCGCGGCCGCGGCGAGCGCGCGGGCCCGCCGTCGTGCGGCGTGGAACCGGTGCTCGTCCCAGGGCGGCTCCGTCGGCCGGTAGGCGCCTCGACGGAGCCGCTCGAGCTCACCGTCCCGGCGCGCCTGGTCCAGGACGTGCCGCTGCAGCTCGCCCGCCAGGATCACCGCTTCGTCGTCGAACATGCCGACGAGCGTGCCGCATCGACCCGCCCTCCGGCGGCGCCCTGTGGACGGAGGTCATCTGTTCGGCAGCGGCTGGATCTCTTCGGCGGTCACACCTGCCGAGGAGATCCACCCGCTGCCGAACAGATCGAGGATCAGCCGCGCAGGCGCGCCATCCAGGCCTCGACGTCCTCGGGGCGGCGGGGGAGGGCGGCGGAGAGGTTCTCGTTGCCGTCGGCGGTGACGAGGACGTCGTCCTCGATGCGCACGCCGATGCCGCGGTACTCCTCGGGCACGGCGAGGTCGTCGGCCTTGAAGTACAGGCCCGGCTCGATGGTGAACACCATGCCGGGCTCCAGCACGCCGTCCAGGTAGAGCTCCCGACGCGCCTGGGCGCAGTCGTGCACGTCCAGGCCGAGGTGGTGGCTGGTGCCGTGCACCATCCAACGGCGGTGCTGCTGACCCTCGGGGGAGAGGGAGACCTCGGCGGTGACGCCCTCGGGCAGCAGGCCCCACTCCTCCAGGCGGGCGGCGATGACCTCCATCGCGGCGGCGTGGATGTCGCGGAACTTCGTCCCCGGCTTCGCGACGGCGAACGCGGCGTCGGCGGCGTCGAGCACCGCGGTGTAGATGCGGCGCTGCACGTCGGTGAACTCGCCGTCCACGGGCAGGGTGCGCGTGACGTCGGCGGTGTAGAGGGAGTCGACCTCGACGCCGGCGTCCAGCAGCACGAGCTCGCCGGACCGGACGACGCCGTCGTTGGTGATCCAGTGCAGCGTCGTGGCGTGCTCGCCGGCCGCAGCGATGGTCTCGTAGCCGACGGTGTTGCCCTCGAGGCGGGCGTGCGCGTCGAACGTCGTCTCGATGACGCGCTCGCCGCGGCGGTGCGCCACGGCCTTCGGCAGCGCCGGCACGACCTGCTCGAAGCCCTCGATGGTGCGGGCCACGGCCTCGCGCAGGTGCTCGATCTCCAGGGCGTCCTTGACGAGGCGCAGCTCGGAGGTGGCCTCGACCAGCTGCTCGTCCTCGGACCCGGCCTGGACGCCGGCCTCCTCGCGGATGGCCTCGACGAGCGCCTCGACGTTCTCGTCCGCGCCGGTCACGACGAGCACGCGCACGCCGTCGGCCCCGACGTCCTTGGCGAGCGCGTCGCGCAGCTCGTCGACGTGGCGGGCCTCGACGCCGGTGAGCGTCGTGACGTCGTCCAGCGACGGCCGGGCGCCCACCCAGAACTCGCCGTAGCGGGAGTCGGCGTAGAACTCCTCGGTGTCGCGCGCGGCGAGCGGGCGCACGTACAGCACGGCGTGGTGGTGCGTGCCGTTGCCGCTGCCGTCGGGGTCGCCCTCGCCGTCGGCCACCGGGTGCAGCACGAGCACGGCGTCGGGCTCCTGGTCGGTGCCGAGGCCGGTGAGGTGCGCGAACGCGGAGTGCGGCCGGAACCGGTAGTCGGTGTCGTTGGAGCGCACCTTGAGCGGGCCGGCGGGGACGACGAGCCGCGCGCCGGGGAAGCGCGCGGACAGCTTCGCGCGGCGCTCCGCCGTGTAGGGCACGGCCTCGCCGGGCTCGACGCCGAGGTCGGCGCGCTCGCCCCACTGCGAGGTGATGAACGACTTGAACGCCTCCGAGACGGGGCGCTGGGAACGGTTGCTGCCGCGGTCCTCGGTGCTGGGCGCGGACTCGTCGACGGGGGTGGTGTCGGTCATGGTCCTAGTGTCCCACCGGTCAGGCGCGCGCGAAGTCGTGCAGGGCGCGGGTGAGGACGCGGTTGAAGGCCTCGGGGGCATCGGAGTTCACGTCGTGTCCGGCGTCAGGCACGACGACGAGGGCGCCGCGGTCGGCGGCGGCGACGTGCCGCGACTCCTCGAGCCGCATCCGGTCGCGGGCGCCGTTGACGAACCACACGGGCACGCGCAGGGCGCGGGTGCTGGCCACGGAGGAGCGGCCGGCGAGGTGGGTGAGGGCGTCGGTGACGATGTCCCAGCCGGGGCGCGGCACGCCGCCGGCGTCGCCCAGCAGGGCGGCGATCTCCATGCCGCCGGCGCGCGACGCGCCTCCCGTGATCGCGGCGCGCCAGGCCAGCGAGGCGTCGCGCAGGCCGCGGCGCACGGCCGTGGTGCCGGTGACGGCCAGGTGCGCGACGTCGCGGAAGAGGGCGACGGGCTTGCCCTTCGGGTCCGAGGTGCAGCCCGCGGCGACGACGCCGGCCAGCGACGGGGTGGCGGCGCTGGTCGCCTGGTGCGCGGCCCACGCGAGCGAGGTATACCCGCCGAGCGAGAGCCCGACGACGACGACCGGCGTGCCCGCGCCGAACGACGCGGCGGCCTCGTCCAGGACCTCGAAGGCGCGCGGCATGGAGAACCGCTCGTGGTGGCGCGTGCCGTGGGCGGGCAGGTCGACGGCGACGGCGTCGTGCCCGGCGTCGCGCACGTGCTCCACCTGGCGCTCCCAGATCGCGGACGACGTGCGCATGCCGTGCACGAAGATGATCCCGGCGGTGCCGGGGGTCCGGGCCGGAGGAGCGGACAGGTCGGCCGATGCGGGCAGTGCGGGCAGTGCGGGCGGGGTGGCGACGTCGGCGCTGAGGAGATCCATCGACGACGATCGTGCCGTGCCCGTTCGGGCGAGCGGGGTGCGGCTGCGGCGGGCGGGGTGGAGAGGTTGTGTCGCCTCCTTCACGCGTCGGGGCGGCACGGGAGTGGCCGACGTCGCACCGCGGGAGGTCACGGATCGCGGGTGCGGGCCCGTCCGGCTCCTTAGACTCGGTGATCGTGACGCCGCCCCGGATCGACCTCCACACGCACTCGCGGGCCTCTGACGGCACGGACTCCCCGCGGGGGGTGCTCGAGGCGGCGGCCGCGGCGGGGCTGGACGTCGTCGCGCTGACCGACCACGACACGACCGCCGGGTGGGCCGAGGCCGCCCAGGCCGTGGCCGCGACGGGCGTGGCGCTGGTGCGGGGCACCGAGATCTCCACGCGCGTGCGGACGGAGGCGGGGGGCGTCAGCGTGCACCTGCTGTCGTACCTGCACGACCCGGACGACGCCGTGCTGCGAGCCGAGTGGGACCGCACGCGCACCGACCGGCTCACCCGCGCCCGCCGGATGACGGACCTGCTGGCCGAGGACTTCCCGGTGACCTGGGACGACGTCGTCGCGCAGACGGGCGACGGCGCCACGGTGGGGCGCCCGCACCTCGCGGACGCGCTGGTCGCCGCGGGTGTCGTCGGGTCGCGCGACGAGGCGTTCGCGACCGTCCTGCACCCGGGGGCGCGCTACTACGTGCCGCACTACGCCCCCGACACGACGGACGCCGTGCGGGCGGTGCTCGGCGCCGGAGGCGTGCCCGTGATGGCCCACCCCGCGGCGGGCGCGCGCGGCCGCACGGTGAGCGACGCGACGATCGCCGACCTCGCCGCCGCCGGGCTCGCGGGGCTCGAGGTCGACCACCGGGACCACGACGGCGAGGCGCGCGCCCGGCTGCGCGGCCTGACGACGGAGCTCGGCCTGCTCGCCACGGGCTCCAGCGACTACCACGGCACCGGCAAGCTCAACCGCATCGGGGAGCACACCACCGCTCCCGAGGTGCTCGCAACGATCGAGGAACGAGGTCTGCTGGACGTGATCCGACCATGAACGCGGTGCGACAGTGAGCGCGGTCCTGGACACCGCGTTGTTCACCGAGGTGTTCGTCACCCTGTTCGTCATCATGGACCCGCCCGGCACGGTGCCGGTCTTCCTGGGCCTGACGTCAGCGATGGGCGCGAAGCAGCGCAACCGTGCCGCGCGTCAGGCGATCCTCGTCGCGTTCGGCGTCATCGTCGTCTTCGCGGTGTTCGGCCAGCAGGTGCTGCACTACATGGGCATCTCGCTGCCGGCGCTGCAGGCGTCCGGCGGCCTCCTGCTTCTGTTCGTCGCGATGGAGCTGCTGACCGGCAAGATGGAGGAGCCATCGCCGTCGGGCAACAAGGGCGTCAACGTGGCGATGGTGCCGCTCGGCACGCCGCTGCTGGCCGGGCCGGGAGCGATCGTCGCGACGATGGTCTTCGTCCAGCAGACGCGGGTGTCGGACACCGGCGGCGCGCCGCAGCTGGTCGCCATCGCGGTGGCGATCGTGCTGGTGCACGTGTGCCTGTACCTGTCGATGCGGTTCGCGAACGTCATCCACCGGGTGCTCAAGGACTCCGGCGTGACGCTGGTGACGCGCATCGCCGGCCTGCTCCTGGCCGCGATCGCGGTGCAGGGGATCGCGACGGCGATCACGGAGTTCGTCCGCATGGCTCAGGCCGGCTGAGGCAAACATGGGATGTTAGGCTCTTTCGGTGCCTGAGTCTGACGTCCCCCCGATCTCCCCGCCCCGCAAGGTGTCCGAGCTCGTCGTCGAGCACCTGACCGACCTCGTCGAGCGCGGCGAGTGGCCCGTCGGCTCGCGGATCCCCGCCGAGCCGGAGCTCGTCGCCCGGCTCGGCGTCGGGCGCAACACGGTGCGCGAGGCCGTGCGCGCCCTCGAGCACGCGGGCATCCTCGAGCCGCGCCGCGGCGACGGCACGTACGTGCGCGCCGCCAGCGGGCTCGACGCCGCCATCGGCCGCCGGGCGCGCACCTCCGACGCGCTGCAGGTGCTCGACGTGCGCTCCGTCCTCGAGCGCGGGGCCGCCCGGATCGCGGCGTCGCGGCACGACGACGACGCGCTGGCCGCGCTCCGCGGCGCGCTGGCCGTCCAGGAGGAGGCCGCGCGGGCCGGGGACGAGCAGGCGTTCCGCGCCGCCGACGTCGCGTTCCACGCGGAGCTGGTCCGGTCGGCGGGCAACGCGCTGCTCGCCGAGCTCTACGACGGGATCGACCACGTGCTGGTGCGCACCCTCGCCACGGACGCGCACGGGCGCCACCACCGCGACGTTCCCGGCCACCGCGAGGTGGTGGAGGCCGTCGCCGCCGGGGACGCCGCGGCCGCCGAGCGCGCCGTCGAGACCACCATGGCCGCGGTCCGTGCGCACCTGGTCGAGCCGACGCAGGGGGAGGACGCATGATCCTGCGCCGACCGCTCGGCGCGGGCGCCGTCCTCGCCATCGTCCTGGCCGCGCTCAACCTGCGGCCCGGCGTCGTCGCAGTCTCCCCGCTCCTGGGCGAGATCCTCGCGGAGGAGGGCCTCAGCGCCACCGCCGGCGGCGTCCTCACGACGCTCCCCGTGCTGTGCTTCGGCCTGCTCGCCCCGGTGGCGCCCCTCCTGGCCCGCCGCGTCGGCCTGGAGCGGGCGCTGTTCGGCAGCCTGCTGCTGCTCTGCGCGGGCTTCGCCCTGCGCCTCGTGCCCGGTCTCGGCACCCTGCTGGTGGGCACGCTGGCCGTCGGGTGCGCCATCGGCCTCGGCAACGTGCTGCTCCCGGCGCTGATCAAGCGCGACTTCGCCGACCGCGTGGGGCTCATGACCGGGCTCTACTCGATGGCGCTGTCGGGCGGGGCCGCGCTGGCCGCCGGGCTCACCGTGCCGCTGGCCACCGCCACCGGGATGGACTGGCGGGCGACGCTCGCCTCCTGGGGCCTGCTCGCCGTCGTCGGCGCGGCGGTGTGGGCGCCGCGGGCGCTGCGCGCCGGGAGCCGCGCTGCCGCGCCGCTGCGGCCGGTCGGCGCGACGGCCGCCGACGCCGTGCGGTCCGTCTGGCGCAGCCCGCTCGCCTGGGCGGTGACGGTGCTCATGGGCACGCAGTCGCTGTCGTTCTACGCGGTCAACGCCTGGCTGCCGGAGATCTTCGTCGCGTCCGGCCGGAGCGTCGCCGTGGGCGGCTGGCTCCTCGCGCTGACCAACCTGCTGGGCATCGTCGGGTCGTTCGTCGCGCCGGTGCTCGCCGGTCGCATGCGCCGGCAGCGGGCGATCGGCGTCGTCATCGTCGCGCTCATCACCACGGGCCTGCTGGGCCTGATCCTCGCGCCGGACGCCGCCGTGCTCTGGGTGGTGCTGCTGGGCCTCGGGCAGGGCGGCGGCATCGCGCTGGCGCTCACCCTCATGGCGCTGCGCACCGAGAACGCGACCCGTACCTCGGAGCTGTCGGGCATGGCGCAGAGCGCCGGCTACGTGCTCGCGGCGTGCGGCCCGCTCGGCCTCGGCGTCGCGCACGACGCCACCGGCTCCTGGACGCTGCCCCTGGCGCTGCTCGTCGGGGCGTCGCTCGTGCAGGGCGTGGCCGCCTGGTTCGCGGGGCGGGACGAGATCGTCCGCTGACCTGTCGATGCCCCCGGCCCGTGCCGACCAGGCGGTTGCTCCCGGAATGCGCGCGGATCGCGGCTCATGCCGGCAGCAACCGCCTGGTCGGCGCTCAGGGGGCGGGGCTCAGAGCCCGACGGGCTCCAGGGTGACGCGCACCGTGGAGCCGGGCTCGATGCCCTCGGCCAGGCGCACGGACTTCTTCATCGGCAGGATGTAGCCCTGCTGCTCGTCGCTGGGGAACACCGACGTCGACCAGGTGGTGGCGCCGATCGTCGCGATCACCTTGATCGACCCGAAGCCCCGCGGGGGCAGCGGCAGCTCGGCGAGCGTGTCGGACTCCTCCGGCGGCACCGTGACGAACCACCACGACGAGTCCGTGCGGACCTGCCACCGCCACAGCGGTGCCGAGAACGTCAGACGCATGCCTGCACGGTACGGCCCGCCCCGGACATGCATCGAGCGTGCTGACCTGATCCTCTCCACGGCGTTCTGAGGAACACGTCAGCACGCTCGATGCGTGCCGGTGGTCGGACCCGGAGGTCAGCCCTCCGACGGCGCCTGCGGGGCGGGCGACCCGCCCTCGACCGGGCGGCCGCCGCGGGTGCGGCGACGGTTGCGGGTGCGGCGACGGCGCTGCTCGCCGTCGCGCTGCTCGCCGGCGTCGGACGCCGTGCCCTCGGCGCGCTCGCCGCCGGAGCGCGAGCCCTGGCCGGAGCGCGAGCCCTGGCCGGAGCGCGAGCCGGAGCGCGAACCGCCGTCGCGGGGGCCCCCGTCACGCCCGCCGCGGTGGCCGTCGCGCTGGCCGGACGAGCTGGTGCGCTTGCCCGTCTCGCCGAGGTCCTCGAGCTCCTCGGCGTCCAGGCCGCCGAGCTGCTGCTTGTCCTTCGGCAGCCGGCCCTTCGTGCCCTCGGGGATGCCGAGGTCGGTGAACAGGTGCGGGGAGCTCGAGTACGTCTCGACGGGCTCCGGGAAGCCGAGGTCGAGCGTGCGGTCGATGAGCTGCCAGCGGGGGACGTCGTCCCAGTCGACGAACGTCACCGCGGTGCCCTGCTTGCCCGCGCGGCCGGTGCGGCCGATGCGGTGCAGGTAGGTGCGCTCGTCCTCGGGGCACTGGTAGTTGACGACGTGCGTGACGTCGTCGACGTCGATGCCGCGCGCGGCGACGTCGGTCGCGACGAGGACGTCGATGTGGCCGTGGCGGAACGCGCGCAGCGCCTGCTCGCGGGCGCCCTGGCCGAGGTCGCCGTGGATAGCGCCGGCGGCGAACCCGCGGTCGCGCAGGTCGTCGGAGACCTTTGCGGCCGTGCGCTTGGTGCGCGCGAACACGATGGTGCGGCCGCGGCCCTCGGCCTGCAGCAGGCGGGCGAGCACCTCGACCTTGTCCAGCGCGTGGGCGCGGTAGACCACCTGGCGGGTGTTCTTCACGGTCGCGCCCTCGTCGTCGGGGTCGGCGGCGCGGATGTGCGTCGGCTGCGACATGTAGCGGCGCGCCATCGAGACGACCGGGCCGGGCATCGTCGCGCTGAACAGCATGGTGTGCCGCACGGCCGGCGTGCGGGCGAGGATCTTCTCGACGTCGGGCAGGAAGCCCAGGTCGAGCATCTCGTCGGCCTCGTCGAGCACGACCGTGGCCGCGCGGGTGAGGTTGAGGTGGCCCTGGTTCAGCAGGTCGACCATGCGGCCGGGCGTGCCGACGACGACCTCGACGCCCCTGTTGAGCATCTCGATCTGCGGCTCGTAGGCCCGCCCGCCGTAGATCTGCGCGATGCGGACGGAGCGCTTCTTCGACGCGGTGGCGAGGTCGTTCGCGACCTGGACCGCGAGCTCGCGCGTCGGCGCGACGACGAGCGCCTGCGGCTTGCCGGGGGCCGGCAGCTCGTCGTAGCCGGGCTCGCCCGGCGCGACGACGCGGTGCAGCAGCGGCACACCGAAGCCGAGGGTCTTGCCCGTGCCGGTCTTCGCCTGGCCGATGATGTCGTGCCCCTGCAGGGCGACCGGCAGCGTCATCGCCTGGATGGGGAACGGGTGGGTGATGCCGGACTCGCGCAGGGCCTCCACGATCTCGGGGCGCACCCCGAAGTCGGCGAACGAGACGTCCTGCGCCTGGATGGCGGCGGGGGTGGAGTAGTCGGGCTCGCCGGTGGCGGGAGCCTCGGGGGCCGCGGTGGCGGCGGGGTCGGTCGTGGTCACGGGTACCTTCGTCTGCTCGTCGGCGCGCGCGGACCGAGGGGTTCCCGTGCGGGGCGGGTCCGTCGACGGGCCGCACCGTTCAGGTCACACTCGTCGGGTCGCAAGGAGCGCCGAGGTGGTCGGCAGCCGATCGCGGAAGAACGTCGCTCAGGCTCGGCGGAGATTCCGCCGGGCCGCTGCGGTCGAGTCAGTGCATGAAGACCCATGGCGTGACGACCGGGCAACCGAAGTACGCCTCCATGGTACGCGACCGCGCCCGCCCCCGGCATTGTGCGGCGCGGGACACGCCGGGGCGGACCGCGCGGGCGCACCTATCCTGGGCCGGTGAACGAGCAGCGGAGCGCCCCCGACCCGACCCTCACGACGCTCGTCGGGCTGGCCGGCTATACGGAGCTGGCGGCGTTCGGGCTGCTGGCGAGCCGCTCGGTGGACGCGCCGGACCTCGCCACCCGTCAGACCCTGGCGGCGGCGGCCGGTGAGGCGCTGGGTCGCCAGGAGCGGCTGCTCGCGCTGGTCGACGGCGCCCCCGCGGCGGTCATGGCGCCCTTCGACGGCGCGCTCGCCGACTTCGACGCCCGCACCGCCCCGTCCTCCTGGGCGGAGGGGCTGCTCAAGGGTGTCGTGGGGCTCGGCGTGGCCCAGGACCTGTGCCGCGAGCTCGCCGCGGGGCTGCCGGGCGGGCCCGCCGACTTCGTACGGGCGGTCGGCGACCCGCGCCCCGGGGAAAACGCCCCCCGCGTGCTTTCCCCGGCGGCGTTTTCTGGCGGGGTTTTTGCGGTGTGTCTCTCTTTTTGGGGTCGGCTCTTTGTTTGTGGGGC
>NZ_JBSGUW010000017.1:103992-105010 GCF_053608125.1 Isoptericola sp. NPDC055063
TCGCTTGACCCTGGCTGGGGGCTGCTGGGTGGGCCTTCCGCTTTCGAGGGGTCGGGCGCCACCCCCCCCCCAAACAACCCCCCCACCGGCGTGCTCGCCGAGGCGGCGTCGTCGGACGGCGTGCTGGCGGCGCGCCTCGCGCTGTGGGGCCGGCGCGTGGTCGGCGAGGCGCTCGGCCTCGTGCCCGTGCTGCTGGCGGCGCACCCGCAGCTGGCCGCGCTCGCGGCCGACGCGCGGGAGGCGGCGTCCGACGGCGGCGCGTCGCCGCAGGCGTGGTTGGTCTCCCGGCTCACCGCGGAGCACACCCGACGCATGGACCGGATGGGCCTCGCGGCCTGACCGGCTGCGCCGGGGCGGGGACCCGTGGGACCCCGCCCCAGGTGTCAGAGGGCGCCGAAGCCGACCTTGCGCTGCTCCTCGGCGCCGAGCTCCACGTACCCGATGGTCGCGGTGGGCACCAGGATGGTGCGGCCGCGCGAGTCGGTGAGCTCGAGGACGCCGCCGTCGGCGATCGCCGAGCGCACGGCGGCGGTCACGTCCTCCGCTGTCCCGTCGGTCTCGACGACCAGCTCGCGGGCCAGGTTCTGCACACCGATCGTGATCTCCACGTTGTCTCCTTCGCGAGCCGCGCCGGGTCGTGCCGTCGCGTCTGTCGGCCGTCAGTCGTGCCCGGTCACCCGGACGTCCGGATCGATCCTAGTCACGGCGGGGCCAGGAGAAGGCCCCGCCGGGCCCTTGTCAGCGGAGGGTGAAACCGGCGCTCCCGACGGGCGCGCCCCGGGGTGTCGGTGGGGCGTGGTCGAATCGGTGCCGTGACGTCAGCGCCTCTCCTCGCCCCGCGGCTCGTGCCGCCGGCGCCCGCCGGCGTCCCCGAGGCCGGCGTCGTGCTGGACGCCACGCAGGAGGCCGCCGTCGCGGCCGCCCTCGAGAACCCCGTGACCCTCGTGGTCGGCGCGCCCGGCACGGGCCGCACCACCGTGGCGACCGCGGTCGCGGTGCGGGCGCTCGGGGCCGGCGG
>NZ_JBSGUW010000018.1:0-3879 GCF_053608125.1 Isoptericola sp. NPDC055063
GCCCAGCAAACAGGACTGCCCATCTTACGTGCCCTCCCGACGACCCCCCTCTTGGTACCCCTTCCCCTTCCCCCGGGACGGTCAGGGCACCCAGGCGCACACAACGTGCGCGGCGCCGTCGACGGTGAGCGGGCCGGCGGAGTCGGGCACGAAGCACGACTCGCCGCGGCGCAGCCGCAGCTCGCCGGAGCCGGTGAGGACGGCGGCGTCGCCGTCGAGGGCGAGGACGACGCGGGGGCCGTCGGCGGCGAGGGCCACGGGCTCGCCGGGGACGACGTCGGCGAAGGTGAGCGCGAACTCCTCGACGGGGGCGCGGTAGGTGACGACGACGCTCTCGCCCCCGGACACCAGCGTGGCGGGGCGGGCCGGCGGGCGCGGGGCGAACGACGCGCACTCGAGCAGCGCGGGGGCGTCGACGTGCTTGGTGGTGAGGCCGGCGCGCAGCACGTTGTCCGACGCGGCCATGACCTCGACGCCGAAGCCGCCCAGGTAGGCGTGCACCTCGCCGGCGGGCACGTACATCGCCTCGCCGGGCTCCAGCGTGACGCGGTTGAGCAGCAGGGAGACGAGGGCGCCCGGGTCGCCCGGGTGCTGCGCGGCGAGGTCGAGCACGGTGGCGTCGGCGCGGGCGGTCGGGCCCGTCCTGCCGGTGGCCCGGTGCCGGCGCGCGACGGCGTCCACGGCCGCGGCGACCTCCGCGGCGCACGACGGCGAGCGGCGCGCGGCCACGAGGGTCTCGGTCGCGGCGCGCACTCCGGCGGTCGACGGCCGCTCGGCGAGCGCCGCGCGCACGGCGTCGACGAGGACGCCGTCGAGCCCGTCCAGCAGGCCGGCCACCGAGCGCGGGCTGCGGAACCCGGCGAGGGCCTCGAACGGGCTGAGCGCCACGATCATCTCGGGCTTGTGCTGGTCGTCGTGGAACGACCGGTGCGGGTGCCCGGCGGGCAGGCCGCTGCGGGTCTCGCGGTGGTAGCCGGCGCGGGCGAGGTGCGGCCGAGGGTGCACCTGCAGGGACAGCGCCCGGTCGGCGGCGAGCACCTTGAGCAGGAACGGCAGCCGCGGCCCGAACCGGTCGGCGACGCGGCGGCCGAGGGCGTCGTGCGGCTCGGCGCCCACCAGCTCGTCGAGGCTCCGCCCCGCGCCGCCGTGCCTGCGGACCCGCGACGGCGCTGCCGGGTGCGCGCCGAGCCACAGCTCGGCGGCGGGCGTCCCGTCGGGCTCGCGGCCCAGGAGGTCGGGGATGCGCGTCGGGGAACCCCAGTCGTACGCCCGCACCGGGTTGTCGAGGGGGAGCACGGGCATCCCGCCGGTCGGTGTGGCGGGCGCGGTGCGCGGGGACGTGCGGGCGGTCAGGGCGTCCATCGGACCTCCTCGGACAGGGGAACTCTCGCGATGACTTCCTCCATGAAAGGGCACGCGGAAAGGGCCGGGAACCATTCCCGCACACGCTCCGGAAATGTTCACCTGACGGCATCCTGATGTTCGGCGACAGTTGGCCGGAAAGGGCCGACGGCGCCTTGTCGCGCTCTTAGTGTCGCCGCCATGAACGACATCCACCCGGGCTCAGACCCCGACCGTGGTGCGCTCGTCGTGATCCCCGCACGGGGCGGATCGGCGGGCATCCCGCTGAAGAACCTGCAGCGCGTGGGCGGCACGACGCTCGTCGCACGGGCGGTCCGCTCGGCGCTGGCGGCGCCCTCGGTGTCCGCCGTGGTGGTCTCCACCGACCACGACGAGATCGCCCGCGAGGCGGCGACGCACGGGGCGCGGGTCGTCCGGCGTCCCGCCGACCTCGCCGGCGCCACGGCCAGCTCCGAGTCCGCCGTCCTGCACGCGCTCGACGCCCTGCGCGCGGACCTGCCCGAGGCGCCCGACCCGGCCGTCACCGTGCTGCTGCAGGCGACGTCGCCGTTCGTCGACCCGGCCGACCTGGACGCCGCCGTGCGCCAGGTGGCCGACGGCGCGCACGACGTCGTGGTCGCGGTGGCTCCCACGCACGACTTCCAGTGGCGGCTCGACGACGACGGCCCGACGCCCGTCGGCCACGGCACCGACCACCGCCCGCGGCGCCAGGACCGAGCCCCGCACTTCCGCGAGACCGGCGCGTTCTACGCGATGCGCACGGCCGGGCTGCGGGAGGCGGGCAGCCGCTTCTTCGGGTCGGTGGGCCTGCAGCCCGTGGCCGCCGAGTGGTCGCTGGAGATCGACGAGCCCCGAGACCTGTGGCTGGCCCGCACGCTGCTGGACCAGCCCGGCGCCGCGCCCGCGGGCGCCCCGGCCGACGCGCCGATCGACGTCGACGCCCTGGTGACCGACTTCGACGGCGTGCACACCGACGACGCCGCCTACGTGGCGCAGGACGGCACCGAGAGCGTGCGCGTGCACCGCGGCGACGGCATGGGCGTCGCGCGCCTGAAGCGCGCCGGCGTCCCGCTGCTGATCCTGTCGACCGAGACCAACCCGGTGGTGGCGGCCCGCGCCCGCAAGCTCGGCGTCGACGTGCTGCACGGCGTCGACGACAAGGCCACCGCCCTGCGCGACTGGTGCGCCGTCAACCGCCTCGACCCGGGCCGGGTCGCGTACGTCGGCAACGACGTCAACGACCTGCCCGCCCTCGCCGTCGTCGGCTGGCCCGTGGCCGTGGCCGACGCCCACCCCGAGGTCGCCGCCGCCGCGCGCGTCGTCCTCGACCGCGCGGGCGGCCACGGCGCCGTCCGCGAGGTCTGCGAGCGGATCCTCGCAGCCCGCCCCGACGCGACCTCGCGTCGCAGCCCTGAGCTCCACGAACGGAAGGACACCCCGATGACCGGCACCTCCAGCGCCGCCAGCACGACCACAGCAGCCGAGCGCCCCGCCGAGCGTCCCGCGGAGCACGTCGTCCGCGTGGGCGACCACGAGGTCGGCGCCGGCCGGCCGGTGTACGTCATCGGCGAGATCGGCATCAACCACAACGGCGACGTCGAGATCGCCAAGCAGCTGATCGACGTCGCGGCGGCCGCCGGCTGCCAGGCCGTGAAGTTCCAGAAGCGCACGCCGGAGATCAGCACCCCGAAGGACCAGCGGGACAAGATCCGGCAGACGCCGTGGGGCGAGATGACGTACCTCGAGTACAAGTACCGGGTCGAGTTCGAGCACGACCAGTACACCGAGGTGGACCAGTACGCGAAGTCGCGCGGCATCCAGTGGTTCGCCTCCCCGTGGGACGTCCCCTCGGTCGCCTTCCTCGAGGAGTTCGGCGTCCCGACGCACAAGATCGCGTCGGCCTCCGTCACCGACCACGAGCTGCTGCGCGCGCTGGCCGACACGGGCAAGCCGCTCATCCTGTCGACCGGCATGTCCACGCTCGAGCAGATCGACGCCGCCGTGGAGATCCTCGGCACCGACGGGCTCGTCATCCTGCACGCCACCTCGACGTACCCGCTGCCGCCGGAGGAGGCGAACCTGCGCACCATCACGACGCTGCGGGAGCGGTACGGCGTGCCGGTCGGGTACTCCGGCCACGAGACGGGCCTGCAGATCTCGCTCGCCGCGGTGGCGCTGGGCGCCGTCGCCGTCGAGCGGCACATCACCCTGGACCGGGCGATGTGGGGCTCCGACCACGCCGCGTCGCTGGAGCCGAAGGGCCTCGCGAACCTGGTGCGCGACGTGCGCATCCTCGAGCAGGCGATGGGCGACGGCTCCAAGCGCGTCATGCCGGGCGAGCTGGCGCCGATGTCGCGCCTGCGCCGCGTCGACGTCTGACCCGACGCGACCGGTGGAGAAGCTCGACCGGGCGCACGACCGCGCGGCGGGGGGGGGGGGGGGGGAGGGGAGAGGGGAGGGAGCAAGAAGAAGCAGAGCGGGAGGAGACAAAAAAGGGGAGCCGGTAAAACCATTCCC
>NZ_JBSGUW010000018.1:3889-14040 GCF_053608125.1 Isoptericola sp. NPDC055063
TCTTGCTATGCTGCCGTTTTTCCTCCCTCCCCATCGACTCAATCGGCAAGAACCCCCCCCCCCCCCCCCCCCCCCCCCCCCCCGCCCCCCCCCCCCCCCCCCCCCCCCCCCGCCGCCCGCCCTGCGGTGGACGGAGGCGCCGCCCGGCGTCGCCGTCGTCGCGTGCGTGCGCGACGAGGAGGCATACCTGGCCGAGGCCGTCGGGTCCGTCCTCGCCCAGGACTACCGCGGCCCGCTGCGGCTGGTGCTCGCCGTCGGGCCGTCCCACGACGCAACGGCGCGGGTCGCGGCGGAGCTCGCCGCGGCGGACCCGCGTGTCGTCGTGGTGGACAACCCGACCGGCTCCCGCTCCGTGGGGCTCAACCTCGCGTCCGGGCATGCGGGCGACGACGACCAGGTGCTGCTGCGCGTCGACGGGCACACGGTGCTGCCGGCCGACTACGTGACCCGGGCGGTCGCGACGCTCGAGCACACCGGAGCCGTGGGCGTGGGCGGCCTGATGCACCCGGTCGGGACGTCGACCGTGCAGCGGGCGGCGGCGCGCGCGATGAGCCACCCGGCCGGGATCGGCGCGGCGTCGTTCCACGTCGGGGGCGAGGCGGGGCCGTCCGAGACGGTGTACCTCGGGGCGTTCCGGCGCTCGGCGGTCGAGGCCGTCGGCGGGTACGACCCGTCGCTGGTGCGCGCGGAGGACTGGGAGCTGTGCCTGCGCCTGCGGCGCGCGGGCGGGCTGCTGTGGTTCGACCCCGCCCTGCAGGTCACCTACCGCCCGCGGCGCACGCTGCGCGCAGTGGCCAAGCAGTTCTGGCGCACCGGCATGTGGCGCCGCGAGGTGATCCGGCGCGACCCGTCCACGGCGAGCGTGCGCTACCTGGCGCCGCCCGCCCTCGTGCTCGGGCTCGTCGCGTCCGCGCTGCTCGTCGCGGGCGGCGCGCTCGCCGCGCTGCCGGCGGTGGCGCTCCTCGGCGCGGCCCTCCCGGCGGCGTACCTCGCCGGCGTCGTCGCCGCGTGCGCGCACGCCACCGGCCGCCGCCCGCGCCTGGGCGCGCTCGAGGCCGTGGTGCTGCCCGCCGTCGTCGTGACGATGCACCTGGCGTGGGGAGCGGGCTTCGTCCGCGGCCTCACCGCCCGGGCGGTGGCCGACCACCGCGCCTGACGTCCCGCTCCCGGGTCGCCGAACAGGCAGTTGACACCGTTATCGGCCGGAATCCGGCCCGATAACGGTGTCAACTGCCTGTTCGGCACTGTGGCGGGGCGGGCGGAGGGGTCAGCGGGAGAGAGTCAGGCGCTGCGCGACGGCGACGGGCAGCGCGGAGCGCAGCACCGTGTACGCGTGCCGCGGCCAGGACCACGGGCGCACGCGGACCGAGGGCAGGTCGCCGGCGCGGGAACGCCGGGCCAGGTCGTGCACGGCCGCGGGCAGGCCCGACGGCGCGGTGTGCAGGTAGTGCTCCTCGCTCCACACCGGGTCGGGCGTGGGGCCGCCGGCGCGGAGGGTGGTGGCGACGTCGTCCAGGCGGCGCAGGCAGCCCGACGCCGCGAACGGCTCGTTGAGCTGCTCCGGGCCGACGCCGAAGTCGGCGAGGAACACCGTGGGCAGGCCGCGGGCCATCGACTCCAGCCCGGCCGTCGAGCTGACCGTGAGCAGCGCCGTGCCCGGCGTGAGCTGGTCGGCCATGGGGCCGGTGGCGAAGGCGACCGCGCCGGCGGCGTGCCCGAGGCCCGCGTGCTCGGCCTCCCAGAGCGCGTCGAGGGGGTGTGCCTCGTTGTGGGTCTGGCGCTCGCCCGCGCGGGCGCGCAGCTTGACGACCACCTCCAGCCCGTCCGCCGCGAGGCCTCCGAGCCCGTCGAGCAGGGCCACGCGCTCGGCGCGCGTGGCGGGCACCTTGGCCTGCGCCGCCAGCACCACGCGTCGCACCGGGGCGGGCGCGGCGGTCGGCGAATCGTCGAGGAACGGCAGCCGCGTGAGCACGAGGTCGGGGCGCGCGCCCTGGTTGGCGAACGCCTCGACGTACGGCGCCGCCTCCACGCGCGCGTGCACCACGAACGCGTCGCACCAACGCCGCCAGCCGGTGCCCTGCGGCGTGGCGGGCAGCGCCATGCCGGGCAGCCCGGTCAGCAGGGCGGGACGGCGGCCGGCGGGCAGTGCCCGCACCACCTGCGCGGCGACGAGCTCCGCGACGGGCCCGGTGGCGGCGACGAGGACGACGTCGGGACGGGTGCGGCGCACCAGCCGGCGCAGCGCCCGCGGGCCCAGCACCGGCGGGCGCCCGACGCCCGTGCCGCTGACGGCCGCGGCCGCCTGGCCCGCCGTCGGGGCGATGGGGGAGCGCACCAGCACGGCCGAGACGCGCACGCCCTCGGCGGCCTCGGCACCGTCGGCGCCGTCAGCACCGTCGTCGTCGCGGAGGCGGGCCAGCGTCCAGACCCCCCACTTGAGGTAGGAGTCGGAGTCGGCGACCGCGAGCACGCGGGGCGCCCGGCGCTCGACGGGCGGGGGGGCGGCGCTCCGCCGCTCGCGGGGCGTGGCGCGGGGGAGCGGGCGGGCGAGCGTCATGCGCGCGACGCGACCGACGCGGGCCGGCCGGGACGCAGCGGCCCCGTCGCCGGGCCCCCGGCGGACGCGGCGGACTCGGTCGCCGCGCGGGTGGCCAGCGCGTGCGTGCGGCCGAGGTGGCGGCGCAGCTCGGGCGTGGCGCGGTCGGTCCACCAGGCGTCCGGCACGGCGTGCGGGGCGACGACGACGCCGCGGGGCGCGAGCAGGCGCGAGAGGGTGACGGCCGACGTCGACGGCAGCATCACGGTGCGCTGGCCGGGTCGCAGCCCGCGCAGCCGGATCTCGACGGGGGCGCCGGGCTCGTCCACCGTGACGCCGGGCAGGCGCTCCAGCAGCGCGGACACCAGCGGGTCGTGGCGGCGGTGCGGCACGTAGCGCACGGGGCCGTCGGCGGCGATCCCGCGCACCCACGCGGCGTACCGGTCGGCGTGCACGAGCCCGTCGGCCACGAGCGCGGAGCCCACGACGACCGTCGACTCGTCGGGGGCGTTGCGCTGCGGCCGCGAGCGCAGCCACGCGAAGTCGTGGGGGCGCACGTCCACGCCGAGCGCCCGCAGCCCGACGAGCGCGTCGTCGTCCAGGGGGATGGTGGTGCACAGGGTGAGCCGCCCGGCGGCGGCGACGCGGCGCAGCCGCCGCGCGGCGAGGGCGCCGAGGCCGTAGCGCAGCGGGTCGGGCGGCGCCGTGAGGCGCACGAGCGGGGACCCCGTGAGCACCCGGCGCACGAGGTCGAGGGTCGCGAGCCCGTCGTCGACGACGACCAGGCGCTCCGGCGGCCGCGGCGCGCGCAGCAGCGCGGCCTGGAACGCCCCGGAGAACGGGTCGCCCACCACCACGGTGTCGTCGGGCAGGCGGCGCGGCGCCGGCGCGGGCTCCACGTCCAGCCCGGCGGGCAGGCCGAGGGCGCGCACGGCGTCGATCCCGGCGGTCAGGGCCGGGACGTCCGCCCGGGCCAGCACGCGGGTGCGGGCTCCGGCGTGCCCGGCGGCGTGCGCCTCGACGGCGCAGAGCAGCTGGAGCGGGGACTCGACGAGCGCGGTCACGCGGCCAGTCTCACCGCGGCGGACGACGAGCCGGGGACGTCGGCATGGCCGCCGGGTGAACGTTGGGTGGGCGGCGGGCCTCGCGCCCGGTCTCGCGCCCGGTCTCGCGCCCGGTCTCGCGCCCGGTCCTGCGTCCGGTCCCGCGCCCGTGGTGGCTCCCGGCCGGGAGGCCCCGGGGTGCCTACGATGTGCGCGTGCCGCCGTCGCGCCCCGGACCCCGGACGTCGCTCCCGCCGGGGAGCCACGCCGCGGCGACGTGGACGATCCCGGCCGACTACGGCGGCATGACGTCGGCAATGCTGCGCAGGTCGCGGTCGTTCGTCCAGGAGGCGGGCGTGCCGGTGCGGATCCTGACGTTCGCGCCGGACCTCGACGTCGACGCCGTGCGCGCGTCCCTCGAGTCCCGCGGCGAGCTGATCGACGGCACCACCCTGCACAACGTGTGGCACGACGTGTGCCGGCTCCCCGACGACGCCCTCGGCGTGCCCCGCCGGGCGCGCCCGGCGCGGGTGCCGGCCGCGGCGCCGGGGGAGCGGGTGCGCACGGAGGGCGGCGGCGACGGCCCAGGCCCCGGCGACGGCGAGGGCGACGGCGAGGACGACGAGACGGGCCGCGTCCTGCACTTCCGGCCGGACGGCTCGCTCGCGGCCGTCGAGGAGCGATCGCGCGTGGGCCGCCGCGCGGTGACGCTCTACGCCCGCGACGGCCGCCGCGGGCGTCGGCTGCCCTCGGTCTGGGCGCTCTACCGGTCCTGGCTCGAGGACGTGCTGCCCGCGGGGCCGCGCTTCGTCGTCGTCGACAGCAAGACGATGGTCCCGTTCTTCGCCGCCGGGGGGTGTCGCGACCTGCGCACCGTGCACGTGGTGCACGGCGCGCACCTGGCCGCGGACGCCGTCGACGCGCACGGCCCGCTCACCACGGCGCGCGCGCCGCTCGTGGAGCACCTGGACGACTTCGACGCGGTGGTCTTCCTGACCGACGCGCAGCGGCGGGACGTGCTGGACCGGGTCGGGGAGCGCGCGCACACCGTCGTGGTGCCGAACGGCACCGACCTCCCGGACGGCCCCGTGCCCGCGCACGCCGACCGGTACCGCGGCGCCGTCGTGGCGTCCCTGGTCCTGCGCAAACGGGTGGGGCACGCGGTGACCGCGACCGGGCGCGCCGCCCGGCGGACCGGCCTCGGCCTCACCCTCGACGTCTACGGCGACGGGCCCCGGCGGGCCGCGGTCGAGGCGCGCGCGGCGACGGTGCCCGGGGTCACCCTGCACGGCTTCGTGCCCGGCGCGGCGGACCGGCTGTCGGCCGCCTCGTACCTGCTGGTCACCAGCCGGTCCGAGGGGCTGCCCCTCGTCTTCGCGGAGGCGATGGCGCGCGGCTGCGTGCCGATCTCCTACGACATCCGGTACGGGCCCTCGGACATCGTCACCGACGGCGTGGACGGCTTCCTCGTGCCCGACGGCGACGTCGACGCGCTCGCGGCGGCGATCGAACGGTTCGTGACGCTCGACGACGCGGCCGTGCGGCGGATGCGCGAGGCCGCGGTCGCCACCGCCCGCGGCTACTCCGACGCCGCCGTCGTGGCGCGCTGGGCCGAGGTCTTGCACGACGTGGCCCGCCGCCCCGGGCCCGCCCGCCGGCTGCCGGTCGTGCGGCACGTGGCCGGTATGCTGCGACGCGCCCCCCACTGACCGACGACGTGTCTGGAGACCCATGCCTGCCACACCCCGGGGCGCCACGCTGCGGCGCCGGATCCGTTCGCTGGGGGGCAAGGTCGTGCGACGGCTGGGGCTGCTGCCCGGTGGCATGCCGGACGGGCTCGGCGAGGACGAGGCGCTGCTCGGCACGTCGTGGCCGTACGAGGTGCTGGTCTACTTCGCGGACACCCCCGAGGCGCTGTACCAGATCGAGCAGTGGTACGACACGTTCCGCGCGCTGCACGCCGAGCACCCGCTGGTCGTCGTCACGCAGGACTCCCGCACGGCCCGCGCGATCCGCCGCGACAGCGGCCTGGACGTGCGCACGGTCGCGCGCTACACGACGCTCGACGACGTCCTGGGCCGCTCGGCCACCAAGCTCGCGCTGTACGTGAACCACAACCCGGAGAACTTCACGTGCCTGCGGTTCGGGCAGCTGGTGCACGCGTCGCTCATGCACGGCGACAGCGACAAGCTCGTCACGGTGTCCAACCAGACCAAGGCGTACGACTTCTCGTTCGTCGCGGGGCAGGCCGCGGTGGAGCGGATGGCGCGGTTCAGCACCCTGTACGACGCGCATGCCCGCTGCGTGCCCGTGGGCCGCCCCCAGCTGGACGATCAGCTGAGCCTGCGCGCCAGGACCCCGCGCGGCACGCTCCCGACGGTGCTGTACGCGCCCACGTGGGAGGGCGGGCAGCCGTCCGCCGAGTACGGGTCGGTCGCGACGCACGGGCCGGCGATCGTGCGGGCCCTCGTGGAGTCCGGCCGCTACCGGGTGCTCTACCGCCCGCACCCGCTCACCGGCGTCCGCGTCGCTGCGTACGGCGAGGCGGACAAGGCGATCCGCGAGTACCTCGCCGCGGCGCCGGCGCCCGCCGAGGGCCCCGGCCACGGCACGGACACCCACGGCGACGTCGCGCCCGCCTTCGCGGCCGCCGACCTGCTGGTCTGCGACGTCTCCGGCGTCGCCATGGACTGGCTCGCGACGGGCGAGCCGATCGTCGTGACGCGCCCCGTGGGCGACGTGATCATCGCCTCCAGCCCGCTCCTGGAGCTGGCCCCGGAGCTGCCGGTGTCGGCGCTCGGCGACGTGGTCGCCGTCGTGGACCGCGAACTCGGCCAGGACCCGACGCGCGAGCAGCGCCTCGCGCTGCGGGAGCACTACCTCGGTGACACCGCCCCCGGCGCCGCCACGCGCCGGTTCGTCGCCGCGTGCGAGCGGCTGATGGACGTCCGCGACCGCGAGGTCGCCCGGGTCAAGGCCGCGGAGCAGGCCTGACGCACGGCTGACCCATTCAGGTCCGACGCCGCCCGGTCCGGGTCACGCCGGTCCCGGGCCGGGGCGCGCGGCGACGAGGGCGTCGCGGCGGGCCACGCAGTCGTCGACGAAGTCGAGGAACCTCCTGCTGCTCTCGCCGCGCGCGAAGCCGAAGTAGTGGTCGCGCAGGCGCGCCCGCTCGTCGCGCCGCGGGTCGGCGGCGAGGTTCGCGGCGAGCACCCCCGCGAGGTCGCCGACGGTGTCGTCGTCGACGACGTCCGCGGCGCCCGCGAGCGGCGCCTCGGCGACGAGCCGGACGCGGTCCGTGCGCCGGTCGGTGAGGACGACGGGCGCGTCGGGCCGCAGGTAGAGGAAGTCGAGCCCGACGGCGGAGATGTCCGTCACGAGGAGGTCGGCGGCCGCGAACAGGCCGCGGACGTCGGCCCGGAGCGGCCGCTCGTGCGGCGCGCCCGCGGCGGCGAGCAGGCGGACGATCTCCGCGTGCGCGGCCGCCACCGCGCGGTCCTCGCCGTCGAGCACCCGGGGGTGCGGCTTGTAGACGACCCGGACGTCGGGGAGGGCCAGCAGGGCGCGCACGACGGCGACGCCGTACCGGTCCAGGGAGGTGTAGTTGTTGGCGTCGTCCTCGCCGGACCACGTCGGGGCGTAGAGCACGGTGCGCCGGCCGGGCAGGGGCGCGAGGGTCGGCACGACGTCGAGGTCGAGCTGCGGGCGCCCGCACACGACGAGGCGGCCGAGGTCGAAGTTGATGAGCGCGCGGCGGTGCCGCTCGACCGCGGCCGGGCCCGCGACGACGACGTGGTCGTAGGCCTTGGCCTGGTTCGAGACCATCGAGATCTTGTCGGACTCGCCGTGGTTGACGTGCACGTGCAGGGCCCGCTGGTAGATCAGCGACTGGAAGTTCCGCCAGCCGTTGTTGACGTAGACGACCACCTTGACGTCGATCTGCTTGTAGAGGCGGCGCAGGCCGTCGAGCTCGAGCGCGTAGAGCACGGGGAGGTCGGTGGCGGCCCGCAGCTGCTCGGTGAGCTCCCACTGGCGGGTGACGACGGCCAGCGGGTGCCGCTCGGCGACGCGCTCGAGCACGGGCAGCCACTGTCGCAGCTGGTAGGCCTGCAGGGGCGTGTCGGCGAAGTACGCGACGACGGGGTACGGCGGCAGCCCCTCGACCTCGGGGGAGAGCTCGGGCGGCTCGCCGCCGATGGTGCTGCTCACCAGCCGCTTGGCCCGGGAGCCCGCGCTCAGGAGCGTGCGGGCGAGCGCCCGTCGGGCGCGCAGCCGGAGGGTGGACCGCGGGGCGCTGACGTCGGGCATCGTGGCCTCCCTGCGGGCCGGGCGGGGGTTCACCCCGGTGTCATCTCGAGTATTCCACGGGGTCACCGGCAGGCCACGGGTTCGTCGCCGGGGGCTGGGATCGGGGGCGGTTCGTCGCTGTAGGATCGACGGGGCCTGTCAGCCACAGGCCGTACCTAGAAGACGGGTATGCCAGCTACGTGACCACCGACACCACCACGGGCGCCGCATCGGGTGACCGCGGGAAGCCGGGGCCGGACGCACTTCGCCCTCCGGATCCGGTCGTGCCCGACACCACCTCGCGGGAGCGCCAGGCGATCGCGGAGCAGTTCGGTCTGCGCCCCATGGGCGTGCGCCCGCCGCTCGGCCGGTACATCAAGGACGTCGCCTCGCGCTGGGCGTTCATCCGCGTGCTCGGCACCGCGACCGCCTACTCCAAGAACCAGAACAACTACCTCGGTCAGCTGTGGGCCGTCCTCAACCCGATCCTCAACGCGATCGTCTACGTGCTGATCTTCGGCATCCTGCTCGGCACGAGCCGGGGCGTCCTGAACTCGATCGCGTTCATCGTGATCGGCACGTTCCTGTACCGGTTCTTCGAGCAGTCGGTGCACGCGGGGTCGCGGTCGATCGCGCAGAAGTCGAACCTCATCCGGTCGCTGCACTTCCCGCGCGCGGTGCTGCCGATCGCGCAGGTGGTCTCCCTGCTGACCACGCTCGTCCCGGCGCTGCTGGTGATGTGCGCGATCGTGCTGCTCAGCGGCCTGCTGCCAAAGTACGCGATGGTGCACGTGACGTGGAGCTGGCTCCTCCTGCCGGCGATCATCGCGCTGCTGTGGATCTTCAACACCGGCATCGCGTTCGTCGTGGCGCGGGCGGTGGCGATCACGCCGGACCTCGACAACATCATCGGCTTCGTGCTGCGCCTCGTGATGTACGCGTCGGGCGTCATCTTCCCGGTGATGCACTACGTGAAGGACCTCCCGGCGACCACGCAGGCGATCATCGGGCCGATCCTGGAGTACCAGCCCATCGCCGTGTACCTGTACGTGGCGCGCTCCATCCTGACGCAGGAGCCCACCATCCCCCAGGACCCGGTGATGTGGGCCTGGGCCGCCGGGTGGGCGGTCGTGTCGTTCGCCGTCGGTTTCGTCGTGTTCTGGCGTGGAGAGGAGCGGTACGGCCGTGACTGAGTCGGAGCTGCACCTCGACGTGGACCTCGACGAGGAGTTCGAGCCGGAGGACCTCGAGGGCCCCAAGCCGGTCGCCACCCTGGGCGACCCGGTGCTCGTCGTCGACGACCTGCACATCGTCTACCGCGTGTTCGGCGGCAAGGCAAAGCAGGTGGCGGCCAAGGGCGGCGCGAACGTGCGCGAGGCGGAGGCGCCCAAGCGCTCCTTCCTGCGCCGCCTCGTCAGCTCGACGTCGCAGCACGTGGGGGCCGTGAGCGAGGTGCACGCCGTGCGCGGCATCTCCTTCGTGGCCCGCCACGGCGAGGCCATCGGCATCGTGGGCATCAACGGGTCCGGCAAGAGCACCCTGCTGCGCGCGATCACCGGCCTCATCCCGCCGCACTCCGGCTCGGTGTACGTGGCGGGCGACCCGGCGCTGCTGGGCGTCAATGCCGCCCTCATGCCGCAGCTCTCGGGCGAGCGGAACATCTGGATCGGCGGCCTCGCCCTCGGGCTCACGCCCAAGCAGGTCGAGGAGCGGTTCGACGAGGTCGTGGAGTTCGCCGACATCGGCGACTTCGTCTACATGCCGATGAAGACGTACTCCTCGGGCATGGGGGCGCGGCTGCGGTTCGCGATCTCGTCGGCCGCCACGCCGGACATCCTCATGATCGACGAGGCGCTGGCCACGGGCGACGCGGCGTTCAAGGCGCGTTCGAAGGCGCGCATCGACGAGGTGCGCAAGAACGCCGGCACGATCTTCCTGGTGAGCCACTCGATCACCACGATCGAGGCGATGTGCACCCGCGTGCTGTGGGTGCACCAGGGCCAGCTCGTCATGGACGGCCCCACCGACGAGGTCCTGGGGCACTACCGGAAGTTCGTGCGCGCCCACCGCGCCGCGAACTCCTCGGGCCGCGCCGGCGGCGTCGGCCCGCGCGCGCGGCGCAAGAAGAAGCCGCAGGACTGACCTCGGCCCCACCGAGGCCGCGCTCGCGAACGCGAGATCGTTGTGGGTGGGGGCTTGGGGGGGGTGGTTCTCCTACAACGCCGACACAGGACAACCCCCCAACCCCCCCGGAGGTAGGGTGTAGGGGTGTTTTGCCTACCACA
>NZ_JBSGUW010000018.1:14050-54620 GCF_053608125.1 Isoptericola sp. NPDC055063
GCCCTGTCTCGACTCGAGACAGGGCCACGAGCCCACCCACAACATTGCCCGGGGTGGCGCGGGCGCGCGGTGCTCAGCCCAGGCGGTCGGCGAGCGCGGCGCGGACCTGCGCGACGGCGTCGGCGACGTCGACCTGCGACGTGTCGATGACGAGGTCGGCGTCCGTGGGCTCCTCGTACGGCGAGGAGATCCCGGTGAACTCGGGGATCTCGCCGCGGCGGGCCTTGGCGTAGAGGCCCTTGCGGTCGCGGGCCTCGCACACCTCGAGCGGCGTGCTGACGTGCACCAGCAGGAACGTGCCGGCGGCCTCGGCCAGCTCGCGCACCCGCGCGCGGCCGGAGGCGAACGGCGCGATGGGGGCCGCCACGGCCACGCCGCCGTGCGACGACACGAGCGACGCGACGTAGCCGATGCGTTCCACGTTCAGCTCGCGCGAGGCCTTGTCGAAGCCGAGCCCCTTGGACAGGTGGTGGCGCACCTCGTCGCCGTCGAGCAGCGTGGTGTGCAGGCCCTCGTCGTCGAGCTCGGCCGCGAGGGCGCGGGCCACGGTCGACTTGCCGGAGCCGGACAGCCCCGTGAAGAAGACGACGGCGCCCCGGCGGCGCGCGGTCCGCGCTGCGCGGGCCAGCTCGCCGGCGGCGGGCTCGGCGTAGAGGGCGGCGACCTCGTCGGACCAGAGCGCGCCGAGCCGAGCGACCCGCTCTCCTTCGCTGACGGAGCGGTGGTCGGCCAGGACCTCGGCGCGCGCGGCGCCGTAACGCGCGGCGACGTCGGGCCAGCGCAGCGTGCCGGGGGCGGTCGCGGGCCAGGGGACGACGACGACCTCGGCGCGCCGCCCGGTCGCGCGCAGGCGCTCCGCCACGTCGCGCGCGACGCGGACCAGGCCGGGCGCGCCCACGTGCCCGGCCGCGGGGGAGCGGCGGGAGGCGGGCACGAGGACCAGGACGGCGTCGGTGTCAGCGGCCAGGGCGGGCAGCGCGTCGAGCTCGGAGCGTGTGGGGGGCTCGGCGACGACGATCGCGAGGGCGGCGTCCGCGCCGGGCCGGACGTCGTCCGCGGTGCGGCGCAGCGCCGGGTCCCAGTGCGGGCCGGCGGCGCGGGCGAAAGGCTTGACGGCGCGCGGCGCGGCCTCGTCGCCGACGACGGCGAGGGGGGTGTTCTCGGCGTCGGTGAGCGTCACGGGGCCGTCGGGAAGCCCCGCCGGCGGGGTCCAGGGCGCTCCGCCGCCGAGGGCGAGCTCGAGCAGGTCCAGCTCGTCGGGGGACAGGACGCGCGTCGCGGCGGGCAGGTCGTCGGGCTGGTCTGCGGTGAGGTCGGCGGGGGCGGTCATGGTGAGGGGGTGACGTCCTTCGGTGCGGGCTCGGGCTCGATGTCGGGGGCGGAGACGGTGCCGAGGGGCTTGGGCCGCGGCGGGAGCTTCTTGATCCGCTCGCGCACCACGATCCACAGCACGTTGCCGACGACGAGGGCGCCGACGGCCGCGGCGAGGACGACGCCGAGCGGGGCGCCGAGCAGCTTGAGGCCGGAGGCGAGCAGCAGGATGGCGAGCGCGCGGCGGATGATGCCGCCGGGCGCGCGGCTGGAGACGTGCGCGCCGAACCAGGCGCCGGGGATCGCGCCGATGAGCAGGGAGGTGGTGAGCCCCAGCTCGAAGTCCCCGTACAGGATATGGCCGAGCGACGCGGCGGCGACGAGCGGGACCGCCTGCACGAGGTCGGTGCCGACGAGCTGCGACGCCTTGAGCGCGGGGTAGAGCAGGAGCAGGACCACGATGATGATCGACCCGGCGCCCACCGACGTGAGGCCCACCATCAGCCCGGCGACGGCGCCGAGGATCAGGGTGGGGACCTTGCGCACGGCCACGTCGGGGCTGGTCGGCCGGGCCGGTCCCTCGCCGAGGGCGGTGCGGCGCTGGAGCATGCCGAGCACGGCGCGCACGACCAGGCCGGCGGAGGCGATGAGCAGGGCGACGCCGAGCACCTTCTTGAGGACCTCGTCGAAGCCGTCGCCGAACGGCAGGTACCGGATGAGGAGCGCACCGGAGAACGCCGCGGGTACCGACCCGATGCAGAGCCAGAGCACGAGCTGAAGGTTCACGGTGCGCCGGCGGAGGTGCACGATCGCGCCGGCGGGCTTCATGAAGAGGCTGGCGACGACGTCCGAGGACACGGCGGTGAGCGGGTCCACGCGGAACACGAAGATGAGCATCGGCGTCATGAGCGCGCCGCCGCCCATCCCGGTGAGGCCGACGACGAAGCCCACGACGAGGCCGCCGAGGACCAGCGGGAGTTCGACGCTCAAAAGGGCACCATTCCTATCGGATAAAACGAATTTCGCTGTCGCGAACGCTCACTCAGGACTCCATTCCCGGAATGGTAGCCTCGGCCGCGGCCCTGTCGGGCCGCCGTCCCAGAGCAGTCAGCCGAGGAGCCGCATGCCGCAGTCCAGCCCGTCCTACCCGGACCCGGCGCTGCCCGACGGCGAGCTCGCGGTCGTTCTCGCGCGCGGTGCGGGCGAGGTCCTGCTCGGTCTGCGGGCCGAGGTGGACGCCGCCGGGGGCGACTTCGTCGCCGCCGGGCTGAAGGACGCCGGCGACACCGCGAGCCAGGCCTGGCTCGCGGGGGCCCTCGCGCACGCCCGGCCCGACGACGCCGTCCTCTCGGAGGAGGCGAAGGACGTCGGGGCCCGCGCGACGGCGGACCGCGTCTGGATCATCGACCCGCTCGACGGCACGCGGGAGTTCGCCGAGCGGCACGCCGAGGGCGAGCTGTCCGGCGCCTGGCGCGACGACTTCGCGGTCCACGTGGCCCTGTGGGAGCGGGGCTCCGGCCTCACCGCCGGTGCCGTCGGCCTCCCCGCGCGGGACGCCGTCCTCAGCACCGTGGCCACGGGCGCCGACCTGTCCGACGCGGGCGCGGTGCTCGCCGGCACCCGCCCGCTGCGCCTCGCCGCGAGCCGCAGCCGCCCGCCGGAGTTCGTCCGCGACCTCGCCGCCCGCGGCGACGTCGAGCTCGTGCCGATGGGCTCGGCCGGCGTGAAGGTGGTGTCCGTCGTCGACGGCACCGTCGACGCGTACGTGCACGGCGGCGGCCAGTACGAGTGGGACTCCGCGGCCCCCGTCGCCGTCGCGCTCGCCGCCGGCCTGGACTGCACCCGCCTGGACGGCACCGCGCTCGAGTACAACCGCCAGGACCCCTGGCTCCCCGATCTCTTCGTCAGCCACCCGGCCGTCGCGTCGCGCCTGCGCGCGGCGCTGACCGCGGTCGGGGTCGACATCAAGGAAGGTGCCCAGTCGTGACGTCTCACGTCCTGAGCCAGCTCCGCAGCCTCGAAGCGGAGAGCATCCACATCATCCGCGAGGTGGTGGCCGAGATGCAGCGCCCCTGTCTGCTCTTCTCGGGCGGCAAGGACTCCATCGTCATGCTGCACCTCGCCGCCAAGGCCTTCGCGCCTGCGCGGATCCCGTTCCCGATCATGCACGTGGACACGGGCCTGAACTTCCCGTCCGTGCTGGCCACGCGCGACCGGTGGGTCGAGCGGCTCGGCATCCAGCTGGTCGTGGCGTCCGTGCAGGACGCCATCGACCGTGGGCTGGTGCAGGAGGAGCCCAACGGCTCCCGCAACCGCATCCAGACCCCGGTGCTGCTGGAGGCCGCGGAGAAGAACGGCTTCGACGCTCTGTTCGGCGGCGGCCGCCGCGACGAGGAGAAGGCGCGCGCCAAGGAGCGCGTGTTCTCCTTCCGCGACGACTTCGGCCAGTGGGACCCCAAGAACCAGCGGCCCGAGATCTGGGACCTGTACAACGGGCGCGTCCACCAGGGCGAGTCGATCCGCGTGTTCCCGCTGTCCAACTGGACCGAGCTGGACATCTGGGCCTACATCGAGGCCGAGGAGATCGACCTGCCCGACCTGTACTTCGCCGCCGAGCGCGAGGTCGTGGACCGGGGCGGCATGCTCTTCGCCGTCAACGAGTTCACGCCGCTCAAGGACGGCGAGACCTCCGAGGTGCGCTCGGTGCGCTACCGGACGGTGGGGGACGCGAACCTCACCGCCGCCGTCGCGTCGACCGCGTCGACCCGCGCGGAGATCGTCGAGGAGGTCGCCGCCGTGCGCCTCACCGAGCGCGGCGCCACCCGTGGCGACGACAAGGTGAGCGAGGCCGCGATGGAGGACCGCAAGCGAGAGGGCTACTTCTAAGCCATGAGCACCGAGACCCAGACCCCGTCCGCCGCCTCCCAGCAGGCGGTCGACACGTCGGCCGACCTGCTGCGCTTCGCCACGGCGGGCTCCGTCGACGACGGCAAGAGCACCCTCATCGGGCGGCTGCTGTTCGACTCGAAGACGATCTTCGAGGACCAGCTCGAGTCGGTCGAGCAGGTGAGCAAGGACCGCGGGAACGACTACACGGACCTCGCTCTGCTCACCGACGGCCTGCGTGCCGAGCGCGAGCAGGGCATCACGATCGACGTGGCGTACCGCTACTTCGCGACGCCGAAGCGCAAGTTCATCATCGCGGACACCCCCGGCCACATCCAGTACACGCGGAACATGGTCACCGGGGCGTCGACGGCCGACGTCGCGCTCATCCTCGTGGACGCGCGCAAGGGCGTCATCGAGCAGAGCCGCCGGCACACGTTCCTCGCGACCCTCCTGGGCGTGCCGCACATCGTGGTGTGCGTCAACAAGATGGACCTCGTCGACTACTCCGAGGAGGTCTTCGAGAACATCCGCCGGGACTTCACGGACTTCGCCTCGCGCCTCAACGTGCCCGACCTGACGTTCGTCCCGATCTCCGCCCTCGTGGGCGACAACGTGGTGAACCGCAGCGAGAACACGCCGTGGTTCGACGGCCGGCCGCTGCTCAGCCACCTCGAGACCCTGCACGTGGCCAGCGACCGCAACCTCCAGGACGTGCGCTTCCCGGTGCAGTACGTGATCCGGCCGCAGTCGCACGACGCCCGCGACTACCGCGGGTACGCCGGCACCGTCGCGAGCGGCGTGCTCAAGCCGGGCGATGCCGTGCGCGTGCTGCCCTCCGGGCTGGAGACCACCATCGAGGCGATCGACACCGCCGACGGCCCCGTCACCGAGGCGTTCCCGCCGATGTCGGTCACCGTGCGGCTCGCCGACGAGATCGACATCTCGCGCGGCGACATGATCTGCCGCCCGAACAACAGCCCCGCCGCGCTGCAGGACCTCGACGCCATGGTCTGCTGGATGGACGAGTCCGCGCCGCTGGTGCCGGGCAAGAAGTACGCCATCAAGCACACCACCCGCTGGGCGCGCGCGATGGTCAAGGACGTCAAGTACCGCGTGGACGTCAACACGCTGCACCGCGACGAGGACGCGACCGAGATCCGGCTCAACGAGATCGGCCGCATCCAGCTGCGCGTCACGCAGCCCCTGTTCGTCGACTCCTACCGCCAGAACCGCCGCACCGGCGCGTTCATCCTGGTGGACGAGGCCACGAACAAGACCGTCGCGGCGGGGATGATCGGCGCCCTGCCGCACTCCTCCTGACCGACCGCCTCCCGGCCGCACACCTCCTGACCGCACACCTCCGGACCGCGGGAGGGCCCCCGACCGTCACGGACGCCCCGTCCGTCGCCTGATCGCGAGTTGATGACCACCGTGCTTTCGAACCTCCTGCGGTCCACGTACCGTCGTCTGCCGGCCTCCTGGCGCGCGCGCGTGACGGAGCTGCGCCGGCCGGGCCGCCGGACGCTCGTGTCCGTCGTCGTGCCGGTGTACAACGTCGAGCGGTACGTGGGGGAGTGCCTGGAGTCGATCCTCGCGCAGACGCACCGGCGCCTCGAGGTCGTCGTGGTCGACGACGGCTCGCCCGACGACTCGATCTCGGTGGTGCGGGCGATCGCCGCGCGCGACCGCCGCGTGCGGATCGTGCAGCAGGAGAACGGCGGCCTCGGCGCCGCGCGCAACACGGGCGTGCGGCACGCGCGCGGCGAGATGCTCTGCTTCGTCGACTCGGACGACACGGTGCCGCCGAACGCGATCGAGGTCATGCTCACGTCGCTGACGCGCAGCGGCTCCGACTTCGCGGTCGGCTCGCTGCTGCGGGACACCTCGGGCGGCCGGCACATGCCCGCATGGGCCCGCAAGCTCCACGACCGGACGCGCACCGGCGTGACCATCGTCGAGGAGCCCGACGCGCTCAAGAACGTCTTCGCGTGGACGAAGCTCTTCCGGGCCGAGTACTTCCGCCGGGTCGTCGTCGGCTTCCCGGACGGCCTCTACGAGGACCAGGTGCCCTCGGCGAAGGCCTACCTGCACGGTCGGTTCGACATCGTCGAGGACGTGGTCTGCTACTGGCGGATCCGGGACGACGAGTCGTCCATCACGCAGCAGAAGTCGACGATGAAGGACCTCACCGGCCGCTGGCGGATGCTCGACGAGCTGCACGAGGTGATGCGCGACGCGCCCGTCGCCGTGCGCCAGGCGTGGGAGGCGAAGGTCATCGGCTTCGACATGCGCCTCTACTACGAGCAGGTGCCGCGCACTGGCGACGAGTACTGGGACTTCCTCCGCACGGAGGTCCAGGGCTTCCTCGACATGGCGGGGTACGAGCGCCTGCGCGAGGTGCCGGTCTACGACCGGCTGCCCGCCGCGGCGGCGTACCACGGCCTGCGCGACGACGTGGCCGAGCTCGTGGCCCGGCGGGAGTCGATGACGTGGAAGGTGCACGGCATCGCACGGGACGGGCACGTCACCCTCGGACCGGACTTCCTCGAGGGGCTGGAGCTGGAGCCGGACGGGGTGCTCGACGACCTCGACCCGGACGCCGAGATCGTGGGCCGCGTGGCCGACGTCGTGCTGGGCGACGGGTCGCTCACCGTGGAGGGGAGCGCGTACCTCGCGTACGTGGACCTCGCGGGGACGTCGAGCGAGATCACGCTGGACGCGGTCGCCGAGGACGGCGGGCGCGTGCCGGGCACGGTCGAGCGCTTCACCGACGAGACCATCGACATGCGCGCGGTGGACCCGTGGAACGACCACGCCGCGTCCGGCTTCCGGGCGCGGTTCGACCTCGCCGAGCTGGTCTCGCCGCCGTACCGCCTCGAGGTCGGGGTGCGCGTGGAGGGCGTCGAGCGGGTCGCGCCGCTTCCAGTGCCGGACCCCCGGACGAGTGGGCGGCTCCCCGTCTTCGGCCCGCTGGACGCCGCCGGCCGCTGGTTCGTCGACGCACCGGCGGGGACGGACGCCCTCGAGCTGCGCCGGACGACCCCCGCCCGGGTCCCGGTCGAGGACCTCCGGGTGTCGGGCCGCCGCGTCGAGCTGGTCCTGCCGGGGGCGTCGCCGGAGATCCGCAGCTGCGCCGCCCGGGCCGGGACGTGGACCGTGCCCGGCGTGCGGCGGCACGAGGACGGCCGTGACGTCGTCGCGTTCACGCTCCCCGAGGCGCTGCCCACGGAGGGGCTGCGGACCTGGGTGTTCGCCGCCCGGCCCGCCGGGGGCGGCCGCGAGGTCCGGTTCTCGTGGGTCGCGCCGAGCAGCACCCTGGAGCCGGTCGCCGGCACCAGCGTGCTGCCCGCCGCCACCCGGTTCGGCAACGTGATCGCGCAGACCGGCCCCGTCCTCGGCGAGATCGAGGAGCTGAGCCTCGGCCGCGACGGCCTGCGGGTCCGTGGGTGGGCGTTCGTGTCCAAGGAGCTGCCCCGCGAGCAGCTGACGCTCGCGCTGTGGCACGAGGTCGCGGCGGGCAGCGAGGTCCGCCTCGACCTCGACGCCGACGGCGCGTTCGACGTCGTGCTCCCGATCACCGACGCCGTCGGCAGCACGCTGTCGAAGTCCGTGAGCTTCGTCATGGTCCTGTCGGTGGGCGACGTCGTGATGCGCCCGCGCGCGGCGGCGCGCCTCCTGCGGTCCCTGCAGCTCGAGCTCACGGACGGGGTCGTGTCGGCGTCGGTCTCGGCGACCCCGAAGATCGGGTCGGTGAGCGTGCGCCTGCGCACCGCGCTCGACGACGGCGAGCGGAGCCGCCGGGCGCAGCACCTCCTGTACCTGCGGTACCGCCGCGCCGAGCAGGAGCCGCTGGACGCGGTGCTGCTCGAGTCGTTCGGCGGCCGGACGGTCGGCGACTCACCCCTCGCGCTGAGCCGCGAGCTGCACCGCCGGCGGGACGCCCGGCCGCAGTACTGGTCCGTCGCGTGCCTGTCGACTCCGGTGCCGGAGTGGGCCACCCCGGTGCTGCGCTACTCGACGGCCTGGTACGACCTGCTGGAGCGCGCCACGCTGCTGGTCAACAACAACAACTGGCCGTGGTACTTCCGCAAGCTGCCGCACCAGACCTACCTGCAGACGTGGCACGGGACGCCGCTCAAGCGCATCGGCAACGACGTGCCGGGGGCGAACCTCACCCTCACCTACCGCCGGCTCATGGTCCGCGAGGCGCAGAGCTGGGACTTCCTGCTCGCGCAGAACGCGTACTCGGCCGAGATCTTCCCGGGGGCGTTCGGCTACGACGGCAGGATCGTCACCGAGGGCTACCCGCGCAACGACTCCCTGGTCGACGACACCGCGGCGGCCACGCGCGCCGCGGTCCGTGAGCGGTTCGGCCTCGACGACGACGTGCGGGTGCTCCTGTACGCGCCGACGTGGCGGGACAACATCAAGGAGGGCGCCCGGTACGGCCGGGTCGCGTTCCTCGACTTCGACGAGCTGCGCCGCGCGGCCGGGCCGCGCACCGTGGTGCTCTACCGGGGGCACTCGAACACGGCCGGCTCGTCGAGCGACCTGCCGGACGGCGTCATCGACGTGACGCACCACCCCGACGTCAACGAGCTCATGCTCGCGTCGGACGCCCTGGTGACGGACTACTCGTCGATCATGTTCGACTACGGGGTCCTGCGGCGGCCGATCTACCTCCTGGTGCCGGACCTGGAGCTGTACGGGTCGAAGACGCGGGGGTTCTACCGCGACCTCGTCGACGTGGCGCCCGGCCCGCTCTGCGCGGACACGGGCGAGCTGGTGGCTGCGCTGGGCGCCGACCACTGGTCCGCGTGGGGCGCCGCGCACGATAGGTTCGTCGCTGAGTTCGCACCGCGCGACGACGGCGCCGCGTCGGCCCGCGTGCTCGACGCGACTGGCCTGAGCCACTGACCGACCCCCAGCACCGGAGCACATCATGTCGATCTATCGTTCTGCCCGGTCCAGGCTCGGTCAGGTGGTGCGGAGGGCCGGCGAAGGACGCCGACGTCCGGACGCCGTCGAGGCGCTGCGCGCGTTGCGACTGCTCGACGACTACGAGGTGGCGGACGACCTCGTCCTGGTGGACGGCAAGGTGCCGGTCAACCACTTCACGTTCCGCTCCAGCTTTGGCGACGCCCTGTCGCCGTGGCTCGTCGGGCGGCTCACCGGCCGCGCGACGATGGTGGCGGACCGGTCTCGGCCGCACTACGGCGTCATCGGCTCGGTGATCAACCAGGGCACCGACGAGACGATCTTCTGGGGTACGGGCGTCTACGGGACCGAGGACGTGACGGAGGTGCCCGCCGCCGCGGCGTACACCGCCGTCCGCGGCCCGCTGACCCGGGCCAAGCTGTCGGCGGCCAAGGGGTTCGGCATCCCCGTCCCGGCCGTGTACGGCGATCCGGCGCTGCTCCTCCCGCTGGTGCACGCCCCTGAGGTGCCGGTGACGCACGACGTCGGTGTGGTCGTCAGCTGGAACGAGCGGCGCTGGGCCGAGGCGACCTACGGCCCGGGCGTCCTGCTCATCGACGCCGGGCGCGTCGACGTCGAGGCCGTGCTCCGCGACATCCTGTCCTGCCGGCGCATCGTGTCGTCGGTGCTGCACGGGCTCGTGGTCGCCGACGCCTACGGCATCCCGAGCGCGTGGCTGGAGTCCGACGCCCCCCGTGGGGGCGCGTTCCCGTTCTACGACTACTTCGGGGCCGTCCAGAAGCTCCGGGCCCCGCACCGGTTCGACCTCGCGGCCCAGCCGGTGACCCGCGAGCTGCTCGACGAGACCTTCACGTTCGCGGACGACCCGATCCGGTTCGACCACCGGGCGCTCCTCGACGCGAGCCCGCTCCTGCATCGGAGGGGCGCGCCGCGTCGACACACCGAGCGCCTGCCCCGGCGGGAGCCGAGCACGCTGGCGAGCCAGGGCGGCACCCGCGTGCTCCTGCCGTCGCTGGGGTACTTCGGCGGCATCGGGGCGAACTACCTGCCGGTCCGGTTCGCGGCTCCGGTGGAGGAGGTGCGCTTCTCGCTCCCCCGGGAGGGGCAGCACCAGCTCGACCTGCGCGGCCTGGAGCTCTTCCGCCGTGGGAAGCGCGTGGAGGTCGACCTGTCGACGGCGACGGTGACGCAGAGCTCCGACGTGACCAAGGACGACCGGTCCCCGTTCGGCCTCGGCGGCATCCGGACCGCGCGCGAGACCGGCCCGTGGTGGACCGTGCGTTTCGACCCGCCCGTCGACGCCGACGAGGTGCGCGTCTACAACCGCCTCGACGGGTACGGCATCCGCACGCGGGCGCTGAGCGTCGCGGTCGGCCGCGGAGCCGACGGCCCCGACGTCGTCGTCACGGTGGACTCCGACCGGGTGGTCCGCCACACGCTCGACGTCCTGTCCCGGATCGGCGGGGCGCCGGTGGACGAGGCGGTCCTCGCCTCGGCGGAGGCCGCCGGCGCGGCACGCGCGGACGTCCTCGCGCGGCTCGCCGAGCGGGCCCGTACGGGGCTGCTGACGGCGGACCCGGCGGAGCAGCGGCTGCTGGCGCAGCTGCTGCCGACGGAGCGCCCGGACGACGACGTCGAGCTCTCCGACGACGAGTGGGCGCTGCTCGGCCACCTGCTGGCGGCGGAGCGGCACCGGGCACCGGGGACCGCCACGTCCATGCGGGCCTTCCAGTTCGTCCTGCGCTCGAAGGCCGACCTCCACCGGCTCGGCGACGAGGTCAACCGGGCGGGCGAGGTCCTGGGCGCGCCGCGGGCGGTGCTCACGCGGCACGGGATCGTCGACGTGGGCGGGCTGCGGGAGCGGTCGGACGACTACATCGCGACCATCGAGCACGCGTCCGCGGTCCTCGAGTCGTGCGGGTACCCGACGATGCTCGCCTACGGGACGCTGCTGGGCGCCGTGCGCGAGGGGGACTTCCTGGCGCACGACGACGACGTCGACCTCATGGTGCCCCTCGACGCGCCCGGCCGGGCGGAGGGCGAGCCCCTGCTCGCCGAGCTCCGCGAGCGGCTGCAGGGGAAGGGCTGGAGGGTGTCGCGCCCGAACACCTACACGAACTTCCACCTGCACGACCCGGAGACCAAGCTCCACGTGGACGTGTTCCCGCTGTTCGTCGGCGGCGCGTCGACGGCGCTGCACATGGAGAAGATGCAGCTCCGCACGATCGACACCGACATCGTCCTGCCGCCGCGGACGTTCTCGTTCAAGGGCCACGACCTGCTCGTGCCGGCGCGGCCCGAGGCGTTCCTCGAGGAGCGGTACGGCGCCGGCTGGTCGGTGGCCGACCCGTTCTACGACTGGCCTTGGACGCTGCGCGACTGACGCGGCGCGGTGGGCGCGCGGCCGTCAGGACAGCGCGCCCACCTTCCGCAGCTCGCGGAGCACGTACGGCGCCATCGTCTTGGTGTACGTGGTGGTGAGGTGGCTGTTGTCCCGGTAGACGTTGACGCCCCCGATCACGGACGGGCACGTCGTGTCGTCGCAGTAGAAGTCCGTCAGGTCGACGTACTTCGCGCCGCGGACCTCCTGCGCGGAGGCCTTGAACGTGTTGGGGAACGGGAAGGCCTTCGCCCGCGTCGTGTCGCAGCTGTCGGGCTCGATCACGTCGAGCTGCTCGAGGCACTTCGAAGGACCCGTGCGGTGCCAGGGGTTGTCCCCGAGCGCCACGATCGGCACGTCCTTCTCCGCGACCGGCCGCCACGCCGCCACCATCTGGTCACGCTGCTGGTCGGCGTCGCCGGAGAGCATCTTGAGGTAGCCGGTCGTGACGATCAGGTCGATGTCCTCGGCGTGGTCCACGAGCCAGGGAGCGAGCTGGTCCTTCCACGTCTCGCACGTCGCGGAGCGCTGCGGGTCGTCGTAGTTGATCGTCCCCGTGGTCCACGCGCAGGTGGCCTTGAGCTGCGGGGTCAGGCTGATCGTGCCCTTCTCCGCGAGCGCGATGAACGCGGGCAGCATGGCGCGGGCGTGCGAGTCGCCGATGAGGACGACGTGCGGGACGTCGGGGTCGTCCACGGGCCCGAACGAGCACTCCTTGAGGCGGTCCTCGTTGCCCTCGACCCAGCAGTCGGGGTAGTCGGCGTAGTCGCCGCCGACGGCCTCGGGGGCGGGGACGAGCATGCCGTCCAGGTCGGGGTTGTCGCAGGGCTTCTCCGGGTCCATGGATCCGGCGCCGAAGCACGGCGGCATGTCGGCGACGAGCCGGGCCGCGAGCTCCTCTTGCTGCTGCGTGCGGTGGTCGGCGACGGCCAGGCCGGCACCGGCCACGAGGGCGAGGACGGCGGCGACGGCGGCGGTGAGCCCGAGGGCGCGCCCGGTGCCCTGCAGCCCCCAGCGGCGGGTGAACCGGAAGGTGTCCTCCACGTACCGCTTGGACAGCATGGACAGCATCAGCACCGCCACGAGCAGGGCGACCCGCTCGAGGAGGCCGGGCGTGTGCCCGAGGACGTACGGCAGGATCACGATCGCCGGCCAGTGCCACAGGTACAGGGAGTACGAGATCTCCCCGGTGTACTGCACGGGGCGCCAGCGCATGAGCGGGGTCGGGCTGAGGGGGCCGGACGGCGTCCCGGCCCAGATGACGGCGAGGGTGGCGACCACGGGCAGCAGGGCCGCGGTCCCGGGGAACGGCGTCTTCGCGTCGTAGAACAGTCCGCACGCCGCGATCGCGGCGAGCCCGGCCCAGCTGACGAGCACACGCCACCGGGCGCCGAGCAGGGCTGGCGCCGACCGCGCGAGGACGACGGCGAGGAGGGCGCCGGCCCCGAACTGCCAGGCACGCGTCGTGGTGACGAAGTACGCGGAGGCGGGGTTGGTCGTGGTGAGCCACAGCGAGTAGCCGAAGGACGCGAGGGTGGCGACGGCCAGGACGGCGCCCGTCACGCGGCGGCGCGAGCGGCCGGCGCGCGCCGCGAGGAGCGCGGCGACCAGCACGAGCACCGGCCAGACCAGGTAGAACTGCTCCTCGGCCGAGAGGGACCAGTAGTGCTGGACCGGCGAGGGGGCGTTCTCGGCGGCGAGGTAGTCCACCGAGTCCGCGGCGAGCACCCAGTTCTCCACGTAGAGGGTGGCGCCGATGGCCTCGCGGAACCACTGGTGCCACTGCGTCATGGGCACGACCAGCAGCGTCACCACGACGGACACCGCGATCACCATGTAGGCCGCGGGCAGCAGGCGCCGCGCGCGGCGCGCCCAGAACCTCCCGAGGGCGACGGTGCCGGTGGACTCGACCTCCCGCAGGAGGTGGCCGGTGATGAGGAAGCCCGAGATCACGAAGAAGACGTCCACGCCCACGTACCCGCCCGGCAGGCGACCCGGCCAGAAGTGGAACAGCACCACGAGGAGCACCGCGAGCGCGCGGAGCGCCTGGATCTCGTACCGCAGGACCTTCGCGGGGGGCCGGGGCGCGGTGGTGCGCTCGGGCGCGTCGAGGGTCTGGCTCACGACGCGGACGCCGGGACGGGGTGCGGGCGGAGAGCGGTCAGTGCCACGGGAGAACCTTCGATGGGGTACAGAACCAACGGGACATGGTAGCGGTGATCCTGCCGTGTCCTTCGACCTACGCGTGCGATCGCCAAGTCGGTCATAATCGCTGCGATCACGACAGGTGGAGGTACGAGTGGATGACGACCGGGGCGAGCACCGTTCGCGTCGAGGGGTGCTGGCTGCTGCTGCGGCCAAGGCGGACCTCCGACGATCGGCAGCGGCGGCCAGACGTCGAGTTCGGCTCGGCCGCGGAAGCGGTGGGGCCGAGCGCCGCAGGGTCTTTGTCGTTGCTGATGATGGTCCCCCCGACGTGCTGCGTGCCGTCATCGACCGGTACCGGGACGACGAGCTCTTCGTGGTCGCGCCGAAGCCCTACGACGAGTGGTGGTTGGACGGCACGCGCCAGCGGTACCTGACCCTGGCGAAGGAATCGAACGTCCATTGGTTCCTCAAGCTGCACGGTCCCGTCGACCGCATCGTCGACACCCGGGTCAGGTGGCCCAAGGAGCACGAGGCGTCGCTCCGCAAGCTGCTCTTCCATCTGGCGCCCGACGGCGAGTACGTCATTCCGCGATCGGGGTTCAGGGCCTACGGGGCCGGCAACCCGCTGGAGAAGCGGCTGGTGAAGTTTGCTCGCGCGCTCTCCGTGGGTGAGCCCGACGACGACTTCCCGGAACTGTCCCGTGCGGTCGCAGAGGTGCGCCTGGACCGTGAGGAGATCGTGGTGCGCAAGAACGGGCGCCACTACCTCAAGCTCACAGATCACTGGGCGAACCGGATGATCACGACACGGAACGACCAGACCACGACGGTTCGTGAGCTGACGAAGCTGCGCGAGCAGCGATTCGATTCCGCCACGACGGTGACGTCGCACGGGGCTTCGGCTCCGTTGGCAGGGCTGGAGACCACGGTCGAGGTCCCCCCGATGCACCTGCGCCACTACACAGGCCGGATCGGGCTCGTGAGCAACGCGCTGACGTTCTCCGCCAACGAGATCCTCCCCGACTCCTTCCGCCACCACCTGTCCAACCGGCACAATCCCCGACTCATCCAGGTGGACAAGGACTTCGCGCGGATCCCGCAGCACGTCCAGCCCACCGAGACGCTCCCGGGCTCGTACTACATGCTCGACTCGGAGAACTCCGGTCACTACGGGCACCTCATGACGGAGGTCATCTCACGACTCTGGGGCTGGGACCGGGCGAAGGCACAGGACCCGGACCTCAAGGCGATCATCCGGCTCAGGTTTGCGGCCGAACGGGAGCCCGACCTCGAACGGTCGATCCTCAGGGCGTACGGCATCGCCGAGGAAGACCTCGTCACGATCGATCACCCGGTGTACCTCGAGTCGATGTACGGGGCGACGCCGATGTTCCACAATGCCCGGCCCTACTACGTGCACCCGGAGATCCGGGCGGTGTGGGGACGCATTCGAGACGGATTGATCACGGAGCAGGGTGCGACGTGGGATCGCGTCTTCGTCTCGCGAAAGGACTCGCTCGGGAACCGGCGCTGCCTCAATCGCGTCGACGTGGAGGAGTTTTTCGCCGCAGCAGGGTTCGAGGTGATCTACCCCGAGGACTACTCGCTCGGTCGGCAGGCGGAGATCTTCGCGAACGCCCGAGTCGTGGCAGGGTTCGGCGGGTCAGCGATGTTCAACGCGGTCTTCTCCGAGCAGCTCGAGCACATGATCGTGCTGACGCAGGAGGCGTACACCGCCCGCAACGAGGTGCTGATCGCGCTGCCTCTCGGGATCGACATGCACTACTTCTGGAACACGCCGACGACCGCGCACCCGCCGGGCGGCTGGTCCGAGGCGGCCTACAAGTCTGACTGGTCGTTCGACTTTTCTCGCCACAGCGGTGAGCTCGAGGCGTTGTTGCGCTCGTTCTGAGTTCGACGCCTCGCTCTGGCGGGAGCGGGACGATGTGGCGGATTGCCCCCGAGGGGAATCCGACGTCCTTCTCGTCTCCAGGCGTTCCTTGTCCGTCCGAATTGTTCTGAGGGGTCATTCATGCGTGTTCTCGTGACGGGCGGTGCCGGGTTCATCGGGGCGAACTTCGTGCAGCAGACGGTGCGTGAGCGGCCGGAGGCCGTGGTGACGGTGCTGGACGCGTTGACGTATGCCGGGGACCGGTCGTCGCTGGACCCGGTCGCGGACCGGATCAGGTTCGTGCAGGGGTCGGTCACGGACGCCGACCTGGTCGACGGCCTGGTGGCGGACGCGGACGTGGTGGTGCACTTCGCGGCGGAGTCGCACAACGACAACTCGCTGACGGATCCGTCGCCGTTCGTGCAGACGAACGTGGTGGGCACGTTCACGCTGCTGGAGGCGGTGCGCCGTCACGGGGTGCGGTATCACCACATCTCGACGGACGAGGTGTACGGGGACCTGGCGCTGGACGACCCGGCGAAGTTCACGCCCTCGACGCCGTACAACCCGTCGAGCCCGTACTCGGCGTCGAAGGCGGGCTCGGACCTGCTGGTGCGCGCGTGGGTGCGCTCGTTCGGCGTCGAGGCGACGATCTCGAACTGTTCGAACAACTACGGCCCGAACCAGCACGTGGAGAAGTTCATCCCGCGGCAGGTCACCAACCTCATCGACGGGGTGCGTCCTCGTGTATACGGGGCGGGGGCGAACGTGCGCGACTGGATCCACGTGGCCGACCACAACGCCGCGGTGTGGGCGATCGTCGACCGCGGCCGCATCGGGGAGACCTACCTGATCGGCGCGGACGGGGAGACGTCCAACCTGCAGGTCGTGCGGACCCTGAACGAGCTGTTCGGGCGCGACGCGGACGACTTCGACCACGTGACCGACCGGGCGGGGCACGACCTGCGGTACGCCATCGACGCCACGAAGCTGCGCACCGAGCTCGGCTGGACCCCGCGGTTCACCGACTTCCGCTCGGGCCTGGCCGCGACCGTCGAGTGGTACCGCGAGCACGAGGAATGGTGGCGGCCGGCGAAGGCCGCCGTCGAGGCGAAGTACGCCCGGACCGGCCAGTAGCGAGAGCCAGGGTTGACGACAGGGCTCCGGCACCGCGCGCAGCGGTTCCGGAGCCCTTCGTCGTGCTCGCTCGACCTGGCGTCAGTCGCGCAGGGTCGCGAGGTGGTCCTGGACGGCCTGGTGGGTGGGTAGCAGGCCTTGGGCCTTGGCCTGGGTGAGGGTGGGGGCGGTGGTGTCCTTGTCGGACAGCTGCGGTGTGAGGGGGGTGCCGTCGGGGGCGGTGGTGGGCCAGGCGATGCCGATGTCGGGGTCCAGGGGGTGGATGCCGTGCTCGTGGGCGGGGTTGTAGCCGGTGGAGCACAGGTACAGGACGGTGGAACCGTCCTGGAGGGACATGAAGGCGTGGCCGAGGCCTTCGCCGAGGTAGATGGCGCGGCGGTGGACGTCGTCGAGGAGGACGGAGTCCCAGTGTCCGAAGGTGGGGGAGCCTTCGCGGAGGTCGACGACGACGTCGAGGACGGCGCCGGTGGCGCAGGTGACGTACTTGGCTTGGCCGGGCGGGACGTCGGCGAAGTGGATGCCGCGCAGGACGCCGGCGGCGGAGACGGAGGCGTTGGCCTGTTGCAGGTCGAGGGGGTGGCCGAGGGTGTCGGTGAAGGGGCCGGCTTTGAACCATTCGAGGAAGACGCCGCGGGGGTCGCCGTGCTGGGTGGGGGTGATCTCGTAGGCGCCGGGCACGGCCAGCTCGCGGAACTGCACGGGTGCTCCTCCAGGGGTGGGCAGCGGTCGGTGAGGGGGCCGTAGGATCCTACGGTGACCGAGACGACGACCACGCCGCCTGCCGTTCCTGCTCGTCGCCGTTGGCTGGTCGTCGGCGCGGCGGGGATGCTCGGGACCGATCTGCTGGCCCGCCTTCGAGTCGTCGGCGGGGACGTCGTCGGACTGGGCCGGGCCGAGCTGGACGTCACGGACGCGGCCGCGGTGGCGGCCGCCGTGCGTGACGTGGACGTGGTGGTGAACTGCGCGGCGTGGACGGCGGTGGACGACGCGGAGGCGCGGGAGGCGGACGCGTTCGGGGTGAACGCGGTCGGCGCGGCGCACCTGGCGAGGGCGGCGCACGCGGCGGGGGCGCGGCTGGTGCAGGTGTCCACGGACTACGTGTTCGACGGTGCGGCCACCCAGCCGTACGCGGAGGATGCCCCGATGAGGCCGGTGTCGGCGTACGGGCGGACCAAGGCGGCGGGGGAGTGGGCGGTGCGGGCGGAGGCGCCCGACCATCTGATCGTGCGGACGGCGTGGTTGTACGGGGCGTACGGGGCCTGCTTCCCGAGGACGATGGCGCGCCTGGGTGCGGAGAAGGATCGGTTGGCGGTGGTGGACGACCAGGTGGGTCAGCCGACGTGGACGCGTGACCTGGCCGATCTGATCGTCCGTCTGGTGGAGGCGGGAGCGCCGGCGGGGACGTATCACGGCACGGCGTCGGGGCAGACGTCGTGGTTCGGGTTCACGGGCCGGATCCTGGCGTCGGCGGGGCTGAGCACGCCGTTGGAGCCCACGACGTCGGCTGCGTTCGTGCGTCCCGCTCCTCGGCCGGCCTGGTCGGTGCTCGGTCACGACGCCCTGCGGGCCGTCGGGGTCGAGCCGATCGGCGACTGGGCCGCGCGGTGGGACGCCGCCGCGGCCGACGTTCTCGCCTGAGCCTGCCGGGCTACTCCTCCAGCAGGCCCAGCAGGTAGGTGCCGTACCCGGACTTGGTCAGCTTCTCGGCACGCTCGCGCAGCTCGTCGTCCGTCAGGAACCCGCGACGCCACGCGACCTCCTCGGGCGCGCCCACCTTGAGCCCCTGGCGGCTCTCGATCGTGCGGACGAAGTCGGACGCCTCCAGGAGCGAGTCGAACGTGCCCGTGTCGAGCCAGGCCGTGCCGCGCGGGAGCACCTCCACCCGCAGGTCGCCGCGGTCGAGGTAGGCACGGTTGACGTCGGTGATCTCGTACTCGCCGCGCGCCGACGGCTGCAGGTTCTTGGCGATCTCGACGACGTCGTTGTCGTAGAAGTAAAGGCCCGGCACGGCATAGTTCGACTTCGGCTGCGCCGGCTTCTCCTCGAGGGAGACCGCACGCATGTCGGCGTCGAACTCGACCACGCCGTACGCCGTCGGGTCCGCGACCCGGTAGGCGAAGACGGCGCCACCATCGACGGACGTGAACTTCTGCAGCTGGTCGCCCAGCCCCTGCCCGTAGAAGATGTTGTCGCCCAGCACCAGGGCCGCAGCGTCCGACCCGATGAACTCCTCGCCCAGCACGAATGCCTGCGCCAGCCCGTTCGGCTCCTGCTGCACCGCGTAGGAGATCGAGATCCCGAACTGCGACCCGTCGCCCAGCAGTCGCCGAAACTGCTCGGCATCGTGCGGCGTCGTGATCACCAGCACGTCCCGGATGCCCGCGAGCATCAGCGTCGAGAGCGGGTAGAAGATCATCGGCTTGTCGTAGACCGGCACGAGCTGCTTGCTCACCCCGAGGGTGATCGGGTGCAGCCGGGTGCCGCTGCCACCAGCCAGGATGATTCCGCGCATGCGGTAAGGCTACCGAGTCGTCGGTACCTGGACTTTCGGCACCAGCACGCCCGGCCCGGGGCTCAAGCCGTCGGCCTGGCCCGGCCTAGCTGAGACTGTGCCCACTCCCGGGCGGCGCGCCGCCGCCGTCGGTACGCGGCCGGCTCCCCGAGCGCCTGCCGGATCTCGGCCAGGCCCCGCTCGCGCCGCCGCCACGGCCGGTCGCCGCGGTGCAGCAGCCCCCACACGGGGCGGCCGAGCAGCCGCTGCGCGTCCCACGCGCCCGTCCGGTCGAGGACGTCCTGCGGTACCGGCTGCGGGTCGTCCTGGGTGTAGTCGGCGACGATCCGGTCGTAGCCGTCGGACAGCACGGTGCTCGTCGGGTCGAGGCCGAGCACCACGACGGTCCCGGTGGGGGCGGTGTCCACGGGGAGCACGGTGAGGTCGGGCCGCAGGTCGCGCAGCACGTCCGCGACCCGGAACACGTCGCCCGTCCAGGCGCTGGTGTGACGGTCACGGGCCGCCTCGTCGACGTCGCGCGGCAGCATGTCGTCGAGCACGACGACGCTGGACCACCGGCAGTGCTTCTCCACATTGATGAAGTCGCGCAGGGCGTACTCGAACAGGTGCATGCCGTCGATGAAGGCGAGCTCCACCGGCCCGCCGAGCCACTTCTTCGGGTCGGTCGTGGCGAAGTACTCGTCGCTGGTGGTGCGCGCGAGCCGGACGCGGGCGCCGAGCTCCTTGGTGACCGAGTAGGCCGGGTCGATCGCGACGCTGGGCACCGACGAGAGCTGGAGGCTCGACCCGTTGGCGACTCCGATCTCCAGGTACGTGCGGGGTCGCAGCCGCCGGTGCAGCCCGGTGAGCAGCTCGTGCCTGGTGGTGCGGGTCCGAGGGCGCCGTGCGTGAGGTGACATGCCTCACATCATGACGACGACCTCGGCCCGGGGGAAGGGTGCCCCGCGGCCGCGTCTCAGTCCCGCAGGGCGGCGCGGCGCGCGAGGATCTGGTCGCTCGCGTCCACGAACCGCTGCAGCGAGGCGCCCGGGGTGACGTCCCCGAAGTACCGCTCGACGATCTGCTGGTAGCGGTGGTGGTCGCCACCGTCCGCGACGGCGTCGATCGCGGCGAGCACGTTCCCGGCGTCCTCGGCGCGGAACGTGCGCAGCAGGCCGGCGATGCCCTCCCGGTCCACCTCGGTGGCCGGGTCGGCGGGCTCGGTGAGCAGCAGCGGCTTGCCGGTCGCGAGCCAGTCGAAGGCCACGGCGGAGATGTCGGCGACGCACACGTCGGCGGCCTTGAGGTGCCAGCCGAACGCCGAGTCGGTGTCCACGACGTGCCCGGCCGCGGGGTCGGCGCGGTTCGCCGCCTCGAGCTTGGCCACGACCGCGCGGTGCAGCTCCTTGTACCGAGGGGCGAAGGCGCCCGTCCGCGGGTGCGGCCGGTAGATCACGCGGTGCGTCCCCGTGGCGAGGAGGGCGTCGAGCATCGGGCCGGCGTGCGACGCCAGCGACGAGTAGCGCATCGACGGACGGTCACCCTCCCAGGTGGGTGCGTACAGCACCACCGTCCGGCCGTCGTCGGGCAGGGCCGGCCCCTCGTAGTCGACGTCGACCTGCGGCCGGCCGACGCGCACCAGGCGCGTGTCGCGGTCGTAGTCCACGAGCCGCCGGCCGATGCGCTCGTACGCGGCCTGCCCGGCGATGTACGTGTAGTCGTAGGCCTTGAGCTGGTTCGAGGCCATGTAGTCCTTGTCGGACTCGCCGTGGCTGATGAAGATGTGCGCCGGGTCGCGGAAACGCAGCATGCGGAAGTTCGTCATGTTCTGGTTGACGTAGAACACGATGCCCACCGACTGCCGCGCCATCCAGTCCTCGGTCTCCGCGACGGTCGGCTGGAGCACGACGGGCAGCGGGCACTCCCGGGTGAGCGCGACCGCCGTCAGCACGTCGCGCGTCAGCACGACGACGGGGTGCTTCTCCGCGAGCCGGCGCATGGGCTCGTACCACTGCCGCACCTGGTACAGGTTGACCGGCGGGTCGGCGAAGAAGATCACCACCTCGAACTTCTGGTCCGCGGTGTGGTGCACCGCCTCGTGGCGGCTCCACTCGATCCGTGCCTGCCGCCGGTCGAGCGTCGAGCGCACCAGGCCGGACATCGTCTTGAGATCGCGGAGCAGGGGCACAGGCGGAGACCTTCGTGGAGGGGACGGGCGCAGCCATCCTAACGGCGGAGGTCGACCGCCCCGGAGCCTCCGTTTATCCGTGTAGTCTGATCGGAATAGTGAAGAAAGCCAACCCATGGAGCACCCCTATGCCGACCTTCCCCTCCGTCCGGGCCCGCCTCGACCGAGCGGCCCGGACCAGCCTCGGCCGCCGGGTCCCGGACACGTTCGGCACACGGCGCTCGCGCCACCTGCTGGACGACTACGAGGTGGCGGACCTCATCGAGGTGGACGGCAAGGTGCCGCTCAACTACTTCACGTACCGCCCGAACTTCGGCGACCTGCTCTCGCCGTGGCTCGTAAAGAAGATGACGGGCAAGAAGGTCGTGGTCGCGGACCGCAAGGAGCCGCACTACGTGGTGATCGGCTCGATCATCAACCAGGCGACGGCGCACTCCGTCGTGTGGGGCAGCGGCACGTACGGAACGGAGGGCAAGAACGAGGTGTCGCCCGACGCGCAGTACACCGCGGTCCGCGGTCCGCTGACGCGGGCGAAGCTCGGCGCGTCCAAGGGGTTCGGCATCGACGTGCCGGAGGTCTACGGCGACCCGGCCCTGCTGCTCCCGCTGTACTACATGCCGAAGGTGCCGGTCACGCACGAGTACGGCGTCGTGGTGCGGTGGAGCGAGCGCCGCTGGGCGAAGGCGACGTTCGGGCCCGGCGTGAAGCTGATCGACTTCGCGCGGAGCGACGTCGAGGCCGTGGTGCGGGAGCTGCTCGCGTGCCGGCGGATCGTCACGTCGTCCCTGCACGGGCTCATCGTCGCCGACGCCTACGGCATCCCCAGCGCGTGGCTGGCGTCGGGCTCGCCGCGCGGCGGCGTCTACAAGTTCTACGACTACTTCGCCTCGGTGGAGAAGTTCCGCAACCCGCAGTCCTTCGACCTCACGGGCGGGCCCGTCACCGCGGAGCGGCTCCGCGACTCCCTGTCGTTCGACGGCGACCCGATCGAGTACGACTACCGGCCCCTGCTCGACGCGTCGCCCTTCCTGCGACGCCGGGAGTCCGCCGCGTCCCTGGCGTCCGGGGCGGGCACCGGGCTGCTGGCCGGGGCCGCCCGCCCGTAGCGTCCGGCCCTGACCTGCGACGACGGCGGTCACCGCACGCACGCGGCGTTCCCGTCCTACTGTCACCCCTGACGGCCGCAACGACGCGGCCGTGCCCAACGAAGGGGAGACATGACCATGCGCACCACGAGTCGCGCGCGTCTGGCCGCCGTCGGAGCCGCCGCAGCCCTCCTGATCGCCGGTGCCGGCAACGTCGCCGTCGCCGTCGACACACCGGACGAACCACCGTCCACCCCGGTGCCGGTCGCCACGCCGGACGGGCAGACGTTCTCGTACGTCGTCAACGCCAAGCACGCCAACCCCGGCCAGACCATGCTCGCCGAGCGCGCGGTGCGCGACGCGGGCGGCGTCGTCGTGCAGTCCTGGCCCGAGATCGGTGTGGTCGTCGCGCACGCGGCCCGCGCCGACTTCCGTGCCGACGTCGTGCGGCTCGCGCGCGGCCACGCGGTCGAGTCCGTGGGCTTGACGCGCACGGTCCCCGTCTCGGAGGCGACGCCGTCCGCCGTCGCGGACGTGCCGGGCGCGAAGGGCGGCCCCCGCGAGGCCACGGTGACCAAGGAGCCGGGGGCGGACGTCTCCGACGGCACGGCGGTCACGGCCGCCGACCCGGGCGAGGCCACCCAGTGGGACATGGCGATGATCAAGGCCGACCAGGCGATCGCCGTGAACCCGGGGTCGAAGGACGTGCTGGTGGGCGTGCTCGACTCCGGCATCGACGCCAGCCACCCCGACCTCGCCTCACAGGTCGACGCCGCGGCGTCGGTGAACTGCACGGCGGCCGGCCGCCCTGACACGTCGCCCACGGGCTGGCTGCCCACGACGTCCGACCACGGCACCCACGTGGCCGGCACCATCGCGGCCGCGGACAACGGTGTCGGCGTCGTGGGCGTCGCCCCCGGGGTCCGGCTGGCGTCGGTGAAGGTCGTCAACGACGACGGCTTCATCTACCCCGAGTACGCCGTCTGCGGCTTCGTCTGGGCAGGCCTGCACGGGGTGGACGTCACCAACAACTCGTACTACATCGACCCGTTCGAGTACTGGTGCGACGACCAGCCCGACCAGGCGGCGGTGAAGCAGGCCGTGCGCCGCGCGATCGACTTCTCCACCGACCACGGCGCCGTGCACGCGGCGGCGGCCGGCAACTCGGCCGCCGACCTGGCGACCAACACCCGGGACACGGCCAGCCCCAACGACTCGACGGCCGTGGACCGCACCATCAACTCGGGCTGCGAGGACCTCCCGACGGAGGCGGACGGCGTCGTCACGGTGTCGTCCGTGACGCGCACGGGCGCGTTGAGCTCGTTCTCGAACCGCGGCCTCGGCAAGATCGACGTCGCGGCCCCGGGCAGCTCGATCCTGTCGACGGTGCCCGGCGGCTGGGGCCTCAAGAGCGGCACGTCGATGGCGTCGCCGCACGTGGCGGGCGTGCTCGCGCTCATGAAGTCCGCGCACCCCGGCTGGACGCCCGCGATGCTGGAGCAGGCCGTGCGCGACCAGGCGGACGACCGTCCGTGCGGGACGACGGGCGCCGGTCCGGTGTGCGTCGGCACCCCGGAGGAGAACAGCTTCTTCGGGGACGGCATCGCCGACGCCCTCGACGCGGTGACGCTCGGCTGACTCCGGCGGGCCGCGACGACGCAGGAGCCCCGGCCTCGCGCGAGGCCGGGGCTCCTGTCGTGCGACGGGCGCGGGCTACCGGCCCGCGGCGTACCCCTGCGCGCCGCGGGGATTGGCGGCGGCGCCGACGACGCCGGTGGCGGGGTCGCGCGTGACGGCGCTGAGCCGCCCGAGCGCCCAGTCGCCGGCAAGGGTGAGGACGTGGCCGCGCTCGGCCAGCCCGGCCAGGACGTCGGGGCCCAGCCGGTCCTCGGCGACGGCACCGCCGGGAGTCCAGGTGCGGGGCCAGAACGAGCCCGGCGCGGACGTCGTGTGCAGGGCGGGGGCGTCGATCGCCTCCTGCGGCGTGTAGCCGCCCACCAGCACGCGCAGCAGGAACGCCAGCTGCCACTGGTCCTGCTGGTCGCCGCCCGGGGACCCGCACGCGAGCACGGGCTTGCCGTCGCGCAGCACGAGCGTGGGCGTCAGGGTGGTGCGCGGGCGGCGGCCGGGCTCGAGCCGGGACGGCGACGACTCGTCGAGCCACGTCATCTGCAGGCGGGTGCCGAGGGCGAAGCCGAGGCCGGGCACGGTGGGGGAGGACTGCAGCCAGCCGCCCGACGGCGTCGCGCTGATCATGTTGCCCCAGCGGTCCACGACGTCCAGGTGACAGGTGTCGCCGCGCGTCGCGCCCGTGGCGTCGGTCTCCAGGCCGTCGCCGTCCAGCGGGGCGGCGGGGACGACGGCGGTGGGAACGACGACGGTGGGTTCGCCGATGCCCGCCGCGGCGCCGCCGGTGGGCGCCCCGGGCAGCGCGGCGGCGGGCACGTCGGTGGCGTACTCGGTCCGCAGCGGCGGGAGGGCGGGCGCGGGCCGCCCGGGCACGCGGCCGGGCCGCACGTCGTGGGAGGCGCGCTCGCCGATCAGGGCGCGGCGGGCGGCGGCGTACTCCTGCGACAGCAGCGTGTCGAGCGGCACGTCGTCGTCCCCGTCCGCAGCGTCCCCGTACCAGGCGTCCCGGTCGGCGAGGGCGAGCTTGAGCGCCTCGAGCACCGTGTGCGCGCCGAGCTCGGTGGACGGGTCGAGGCGGTCGTCGTCGAGCCCGTCGAGGATCCGCAGCGCCTCCAGCAGGGCGGGGCCCTGGCCCCACGCGGCGGTCTTGGCCACCGTGTACCCGCGGAAGCCGATGGTCGTCGCGTCCTCGTACGACGCCTCGAACGCGGCGACGTCGGCCGCCGTGAGCACGCCCGCGTGGTCGCGGCCGTCCGCGTGCCGGTGCGGCGTGCGCACGAACTCCTCGACCGCCTCGCCCACCACGTCGCGCCAGGCGGTGCGGGCAGCGTCGACGGCGGCGGCCCGGTCGGCGCCCGAGGACATGGCCTCGGCCTCCGCCGCACCGAGGCGCTCGAGCACGGCGGCGAGCTCGGGGTTGGTCACCAGCTCGCCCGGGTGCGGGGCCCGGCCGCCGGGCAGCCAGCGCTCCGCGGAGGTGGGCCAGTGGTCGCGGAACAGGGCGGACACGCCCTCGACCGTGCGGCAGACCGCCGCGAGCACCGGGTGGCCGTCGCGCGCGTAGCCGAGGGCGGGGGCGAGGGCGTCCGCGACGGTCCACGTGCCGTGGTCGCGCAGGAGCAGCAGCCAGGCCTCGACCGCGCCCGGGACGGCGGCGGCCAGCGCGCCCGACCCGGGCACCAGGTCCAGGCCCTCGACGTCGCGGTAGTGCGCGATCGTCGCGCCCGCCGGCGCCGGGCCCTGCCCGACGAGGACCCGCGGGCGCCCCGGCTCGGACGCCGTCGCGAGGATCGCCGTCATGTCCCCGCCGGGGCCGTTGAGGTGCGGCTCGACGACGTGCAGCACGAACGCGCCCGCCACCGCCGCGTCGAACGCGTTGCCGCCGCGCTCGAGGACGGACTGCGCGCTCGCGCTCGCCAGCCAGTGCGTGGAGGCGACCATCCCGAACGTGCCGCGCAGGTCCGGACGGGTCGGGTGGGGCGGCGGGGGCGTGAACGTCATGCTTCGGCTTCCTCCGTGGTGTGTCCGAGGGCTGCGACGAGGAGCGTGAGCACGGCGCTCACGGCCACGCCCCACGCCAGGTGGGCCTGCAGCAGCAGCGCGCCGACGGCGGCCCCCGCGCAGATGAGGACGATCGCGGCGATGCGCCGCCCCGAGTGCTTGCCGTGGCCGCCCGCGAGCCGGGAGTCGGCGGCCAGACCGGTGATGGTCGAGGTGACGACGACGGTCGTGATGTCCTTGACCGACAGGTGCCGGGCCGTCGCGGCCTGGGTGCCCATCGCGAGGGCCAGCAGCACCGTGACGACGAGCTGCACGGTGCGCGGCAGGTCGGCCTCCGCCACGGCGAGGAGCACCGTGATCGCGGCGAGGACGAGGCCGACCGCCGTGATCAGGCCGGTGGTGCGCGGCGTCCAGCCCACCTGCACGGGGCGCAGCACGACGCCCGCCAGCGCGGCCCCGGCCATGAACGTGCCGAGCGCGAGCAGCGGCCCCGCGACGGGCAGGTCGTCCCCGCCGGCCAGCGCCATCCCGAGGATGACGACGTTGCCCGTCATGTTCCCGGTGAACACCCGGTCCAGGCCGAGGTAGCCGACCGCGTCGGCGATGCCGGTCGAGAACGTCAGGGCGAGCATGAGCACCAGGTGCAGGCGGTCGCGGTCGCCGGTGATCCGGCGCAGGGTGGAGCGGGGCACCCGGCCACCGTACCGACCACCGCCGAGGTAGTTCAGATCTCGCCGAGGTAGTACGAAACTCGCCGAGGTAGTTCCTCTTGAGGAACTACCTCGGCGGGTTCGGAACTACCTCGGCGAGATCTGAACTACCTCGGCGAGGGGAGGGTCACTTCGCGGAGTCGCTGTCCGACGCGCCGCCGGTCACCTGGTCGACGAAGTCCGGGTTCGCCTTCAGCCACGCGTCGACGGCGGCCTCCGGGTCGTCCTTGTACTGCTCGTCGTTGAACATGGTGTTCTCGAGGGAGAACAGCTGGTCGTCGTCGAGCGTGAAGTCCTTCAGCCAGCCGGCCAGCTCCGGGTAGCGGTCCGCGAAGTCGGCGGTGCCGTAGGTGTGGATCTCCTCGGCGTCGCCCATCGCGCCCTCGGGGTCCTCGAGGTCGCGGATCGGGTACTCGTCGTAGGCCCAGTGCGGGCGCCACAGCGTGACGGCGATGTTGTTGCCCTTGTCGACGGCACCCTTGAGCTCGGCGAGCATCGCCGGGGTCGAGGAGATGGTGTAGTCGAGGTCCTCGAGACCGTAGGTCGGGATCGCCTGCTCCTTGGTGACCTTCGTGAGGCCGGCACCGGCCTCGATGCCCACCAGCTTGTTGCCGTAGTCGTCGGCGTACTTCGCGAGGTCGCCGATCGTCTTGGCGGGCGAGTCCTCGTTCACCGCGATGGTGAGCTTGGCGTCGTCGTACCAGGTGCCGAGGTCGGAGATGTCGTCGCCGAACTTCTCCACGTAGCTGGCGTGCGTCAGCGGCAGCCAGGTGTCGAAGAGCACGTCCATGTCGCCGCCGGCGAGGCCGGTGAAGACCACGCCGATGTCGGCGGTCTTCGTGTCGACGTCGTAGCCCTTCTCCTCGAGCACCTTGGCCCAGAGGTTGGAGACGGCGATGCCCTCGTCCCAGCCGGACGGGATGCCGATGGTGATCTCCTTCTCGTCGCCCGAGCCGGTGTTCGAGCCGCCGTCGTCGTCGCCCGACGCGCAGGCGGCGAGGGACACGGCGAGGGCGAGGGTGCCGCCGGCGGCGGCGACGCGACGGGTGTGTCGTCCGAGATTCATGGTTGTCCTTCCGTGAGGTGCCCGTGCGGCGGCGCGGCGGCCGCCGCACGGGCGAGGTGCGGGGAGCGTCAACGCGCGGCCTTGAGGGCCTTCGCGACCGGCGAGCGGTCGGCGAGGGCGGAGGTGACGCGGTCGAGGTAGATGGCGAGGAACACGACCGCGAGGCCGGCCTCGAACCCGAGGGCGATGTCGACGCTGGACAGCGCGCCCACGACGTCGCCGCCGAGGCCGCCGGCGCCGACCATGCCGGAGATGACGACCATCGACAGGGCCAGCATGATCACCTGGTTGACGCCCGCCATGATGGTGGGCATCGCCAGCGGGATCTGGATCTGGCGCAGGATGCGGCGGTCGGTGGAGCCGAACGCGCGGCCGGCCTCCACCACCTCGGAGTCCACCTGGCGGATGCCGAGCTCCGTGAACCGGACGCCCGGGGCGAGCGCGAACACGATCGTCGCGATGATCCCGGGGACGGGGCCCGTGAGGAAGATGACGACGGTCGGGATCAGGTAGACGAAGGCGGGCATCGTCTGCATGAAGTCGAGGATCGGCCGCACCACGCGCGAGACGCGGTCGTTGCGCGCCGACCAGACGCCGAGCGGGATGCCGATCAGCAGCGCCACCACCGAGGCGAGCAGCACGAGCGCCAGGGAGTCCATGGCGTTGCCCCACTGGTCCATCGCGGCGATCAGCACGAAGCCGATGAGCGAGCCCAGCGCGAGCTTCCAGCCGCGGGCCCAGAACGCGATCGCCGCGAGCACGAGGGCGACGACGAAGAACGGCGGCGTGCTGAGCACCCAGTCCAGGCCGTCGTAGATCGACTCGAAGAACGTCTTGATGGCGTCGAAGAGCGGGTCGAACGTGTCGGTGACCCAGTCGATCGCCGTCTCGATCCAGTCGCCGACGGGGATGCGGGGGACGAGGGTGTCGCTGGCAGCGGTGGCGATCATGCCGGGGCTCCTTCCGTCGTCCCGGCAGGTTCGTCGTCGGCCGGCTCCTCCGTCGTCGTCCCCGGGGTCGAGACGTTGCCGTTCTCGACCGCTTCACCGGCCATGGCCTCGAGCAGCGTCACGCGCGGCACGACGCCGACCAGGCGGCCCTCGTCGTCGACCACCGCGAGCGGCACGGCGGACTCCGCCGCCGGGGCGAACAGCTCCGCGATCGGGGTGTCCTGGTGCACCGACGTGACGTCGGTGTCGAGGATGCCGTCCAGCTTCTCCGCGCCCTCCTTGGTGGCGCGCACCGCGTCGTCCGCGCGGACGAGCCCCTTGAGGACACGTCGGCGGTCGACGGCGTACGCGCCCGACACCTCGGCCTCGCGCATCTCGCGTGCCGCCTGCCGGGGTCCGCCGCCGGCGGGGACGGTGAGGCGCGGCCGCTGCATGACGGACGACGCCGTGAGCACGCGCGACCGGTCGACGTCCGCGACGAACTTCTCCACGTAGGAGTTGGCCGGGTCGGACAGGATCTGCTCGGCGGAGCCGATCTGCACGATCCGCCCGTCGCGCATGACGGCGATGCGGTCGCCGAGGTGCATGGCCTCGTTGAGGTCGTGCGTGATGAAGATGATCGTCTTGCCGAGCTTGGCCTGGAGCTCCAGGAGCTGCTCCTGCATCTCCGAGCGGATCAGGGGGTCGAGGGCGCTGAACGCCTCGTCCATGAGCAGCACGTCGGTGTCGGCGGCGAGGGCGCGGGCGAGGCCGACGCGCTGACGCATGCCGCCGGACAGCTGCGAGGGCAGCGAGTCCTCCCAGCCGGACAGGCCGACCATGTCGAGGGCCTGGCGGGCCTTCTCCTGCCGCTCGGCCTTGCCGACGCCCTGGATCTCCAGCGGGTACGCGGCGTTGTCGAGCACCGTGCGGTGCGGCAGCAGCGCGAAGTGCTGGAAGACCATGCTGACGCGGGTGCGGCGCAGCTCGCGCAGGCGCTTGCCGTCCACGGTCGCGAGGTTCGCGTCCCCGAGGAGGACGTCGCCCGCGGACGGGGTCCACAGGCCGTTGAGCATGCGGATGAGCGTCGACTTGCCCGAGCCGGACAGGCCCATGACGACGAAGATCTCGCCGGGGGCCACGTCGAAGGACGCGTCGATCACCGCGGCGGTACCGAGGCTCTTGACCTCGTCGCGAGTGGCTCCCGCCTCCAGGCGGCGCACGGCCTCGCCGGGCTTGGGACCGAAGACCTTGTAGACGCCTCTCACCGACACCGCGGGCGTGACCCCGGGCGTCTCGGCGGGCGTTGTGGTGGTACTGCTGTCTCCCGACATACGGGCAGGGCTCGCCACCTTCCATCACGTTCGGATGTACCCACGGTTCGCCGGGCGATGCGTCGAGCACCGGTCACGGGTTCCCGTGCTTCCGCGGTTCCGGTGGGCACAAGGGCATCAAGCACCCTCCTACGCCGACGGGTGCCGTGGCGAACTGGGAAAGTGCGCCTGATCTGCGCGTTTCTTCCGTGTTGTCCTGGGGTTTTACCGACTTTTGGCTGGTCAGAGCAGTGGAGGGATCGTTACCGGAATGTGATAGAGCGCGTGACTCACCTCACGACTCGTGCCCGGACAGTGTGTCCTGGGCCACCCACGCCCGCCACCGGGGAGGCGAGGTCGATGAAGAGAGCATCAGGATTCGGCAAGATCTGCGTCAACCGAGGCCTCGGCGAGGGGCGGACGGGAAGGCGCGGCCGTCCCGCGGCGGGGGCCGCGGGAGCGGGTGAAATCCGGGCCGAGAGCGGGTGAATTCCGGCCTCGTCGCGGCACCCCGGGCCGGGACGGGTGCCCGCGGCTCCATACTCGGCGCAGCACCGCCCGGCCGAGCTCCCGTCGCACAACGAGCCCGGCCGCGGCGACCGGCACCGACGCCGCCGTGACCCTGTGGTCGTGCCCACCTCGCCGGCCGGGAGACCCGGCCGGCACGAGTCCCCGGAGGACCCGTGGACCCCCGTCCTGTCCCGTCGCGCGCGGCACCGCGCGCGCACGACGGCGCTCGTCGCCGCCCTCTCCCTGGTGGTCGCGCCGCTGGTGGTCGCGCCCGCCGCCGTCGCGGCCACCGACCCCCCGCCCGAGAGCCGGGTCGCCGTCGCGCCGACGGCCGATCCGACGACCGATCCGACGACCGATCCGACACCTGATCCGACGACCGATCCGACGACGCCCTCCGAGGCCGTCGACGTCGTCGCGCCGTCCCCCGAGCAGCTCGCCCTGGAGGGCGCGCTGCGGGTGGGCGAGCAGGTCACGGTCGACCCGCGCGCCGAGCTCTGGACGCCCGCCGACGTCGAGCTCACCTTCACCTACCGCTGGTCCGTGGACGGGGTCGAGCTCGCGGGCGAGACCGGGCCTGCCCTCCTCGTCCCGGCCGGCGCCGTCGGCGGCGTCCTCAGCGTGGCGATCACCGGCACCGCGCCCGAGGGCGCCGTCGACGGTGCCCCCTCGGCGTCCGTCGTGGTGACCGCCGCCGGCACCGTCGCGCCGGGCGCCATCGCGGGCACCGATCCGGTCCTGTCCGGCACCGCGCGCGTCGGGAGCCGCGTCACGGTGCTGCCGGGGGAGTGGCCCGAGGGCACCGCGCTGACCTACCGCTGGAGCGTCGCGCGCGCGACCGGGACGACGGCGGTCGGGACCTCGACGTCCTACACGCCGGTCGCGGCCGACAAGGGAGCGGTGCTCACCGTGGCGGTGACCGGCGAGCGGCCGGGGTACGACCCTGCGACCCGCACCCTCTCGGCGACCGTCGGTGCCGGCGTTCTCACCGCGCCGACTCCCGTGCTCTCCGGCACCGCGCGCGTCGGGTCGAAGGTCACTGCCAAGCCGGGCACGTGGACCTCGGGCACGACGCGCACGTACCGGTGGTACGCCTCGGGGGTCGCGATCCCGGGGGCGACGGCGTCGACGTACACGCCGACGGCGTCGGTCAAGGGCAAGACGCTGCGGGTCCGCGTGACCGGCACGAAGGCCGGCTACACCACGGTGACCCGTGCGAGCGGGTGGAAGACCGTCGCCGCCGGGGTCTTCTCCGCGCCGAGGCCGACGATCCGCGGCACCGTGCGGGTCGGGTCCAAGGTCACCGTGGCGAGGGGCACGTGGAAGCCCGCGGCGAGCACCTACCGCTACCAGTGGCGCGTCAACGGCACGAAGATCAAGGGCGCGACGAAGTCCTCCTACACGCTGCCCGCCAGGTACGCGGGCAAGAAGCTCACCGTCAGCGTCACGGGCAGCCGCTCGGGCTACACGACGAAGACGGTGACCAGCGCGTCGTCCACGGTGCTGCGGGTCTACTCGCGGACGTCGGCGCCGAAGATCTCCGGCAGCGCGCGCGTCGGGTCCACGCTCAAGGTGAGCAGCCGCGGCACGTGGACGCCGAAGCCGTCGTCCTGGCGGTACCAGTGGAAGGCGAACGGCGCCGCCATCAAGGGCGCGACGAGGTCGAGCCTCAAGCTCACGGGCGCGCAGTACGGCAAGCGCATCACCGTGACGATCAAGGGCGTCCGCTCGGGCTACTACCCCTCCGCACGCACCAGCGCCGCGACCGCGCGGGTCACCGTGCCCGCCGCCGTGCTCACGAAGAACGGGACGTACAAGGTCGGGACGCAGATCAAGCCGGGCACGTACGTCGCCCCGGGCTCGCCAAAGGGGTGCCGCGTCCAGCGGCTCGACGGCAACAAGAAGATGGTCTGGGCGGGCCTGACCTACGGCCGGACGATCGTCACGATCCGCAGCACCGACAAGTACTTCTCCACCACCGGCTGCGGCACGTGGCGCCGGTACGCCGCGTACGGGACGGTGCGGACGTCGACGGCGACCGACGGCATGTACAAGGTCGGCACCGGGGGCGGCCAGCTGAAGCCGGGGCTGTACTACACGGCCGGACCGGCCTACTCGGACGACATCTGCTATGTCGCCGCGCTGAAGAGCTTCGCCATGACCAGCTCCGCGGTCGACGAAGCCGCCGAGTTCACCGAGCCGGGCTACTGGAAGGTCCTGCCCGGCGACGTCGGGTTCGAGGCCTACGGCTGCTCCTGGCGGCGCGTCTCGGGCTGACGTCGCACGAGGTGCTCGGGCGGAGTTCACCCTCGCGGTGCGGGTGAACTCCGCCCGAAACGGCCGGCTGGTGACGGGTCGTCGCGGACACTGGCGCTCGGCGTCGTGGCCCCCGGGCGGACCGGGGCGGCGCCGATCGCGACCCGACCCGTGACGACGGTCGGCCTACCCACCTGGAGATGTCGGTGAAACTCACTCAGCCTGTGCGCCGGTTCGGGCGCCTCGTCGCCCTCGCGACGGCGGCGACGCTGCTGGCGGCGCCCCTCGCCGTCGCCCCTGCCGCGAGCGCGGCCCCCCTCACGTCGACGGCTGCCTCGGCCGGCTCCGTCGCAGCGCTGAAGACGGTGGTGTCCACGCGGCCGACGATCTCCGGGAAGGTCCGGGTCGGCAGCAAGCTCACGGCGAAGCCGGGCACGTGGACGAAGGGCACCACGCTCACCTACACGTGGAAGGTGAGCGGCAAGGCGGTCAAGACGGGCAAGACCTTCACGCCGGCGGCCAAGCACGTCGGCAAGAAGGTGACCGTCGCCGTCAGGGGGAAGAAGTCCGGCTACAGGTCCGTCACGCGCACCAGCGCGGCGAAGACGATCGCCAAGGGCGTGTTCAAGACGGTCATGCCGACGATCTCCGGCAGCCGGACGGTGGGCGCGACGCTCACCGCCAAGGCGGGCTCCTGGTCGCCCACCCCGACCAGGTTCACCTACCAGTGGCGCGCCGACGGTGCTGTGATCAGCGGCAAGACCAGCAAGACACTTCGTCTGACGAGCGCTCAGAACGGCAAGCGGATCACGGTCAAGATCACGGGGTCGAGGGCGGGATATGCCACGGTCAGCCGGACCAGTGCGGCCACTGCCAAGGTCGTCGTGCCCCCGCCGGTCCCGGGCAACGGGAGCTACCGCGTCGGCAGCGAGGTGAAGCCGGGGACCTATGTGAGCAAGGGTGGAAGCCTCTGCTACTGGGAGCGCCGAAGCAGCGCCGGTTCGTCCTTCGAGGGGATCATCGCCAACGGGTTCAGCTCGGCCGGCCAGGTCATCGTGACGATCGGCTCGGGGGACATGTACTTCGTCACCGACGGCTGTGGTTCGTGGGTCACCCTGGCCGCCAGCGGGTCGCCGAAGAAGACCTCCGTCTCTGACGGCATCTACGCGGTCGGGCAGCACATGGCGGCGGGAACGTACAAGACCGCGGGCAAGGCCGGCTGCTACTACGCGATCACCAGCGGGTTCAGCGGGGAGTTCGACGAGCTGCTGGACAACGACTTCACCTCGGAGAAGTCGTCCCGGTACGTCGACCTGGTCAGCGGCCAGGGCTTCGAGACCTCCGGGTGCGGCACCTGGACCAAGGTCGGCTGATCGACGGGCTTCGCTGACGCCGGGTCGAGCCCTCGCCCTCCGTCCCTCAGGGGCGGAGGGCGAGGGCGTTCGTCGCGACCGAACGAGGGCGACTGCGGCGAAGATCACCCACGACGCACCGGGTGAAGTCCGACATCTGCCGGTTGTCCTCGGTAAGAGCGCTCACATACTTGACCTGCGACACCGTCGCCCGACGAGCAGCCCGTCACGGGTCCTCGCCGCGGGAGCGCCGGGCCGCGTCTCACGCACCGCCGACCGTCGTCGGCGCTACCCAGGAGAAGCCCGTGAAGCACACCTCGCCCGCGCGCCGGGGCGGCCGCCTCGCCGCGATCGTCGCCGCCGTGACCCTGCTGGCGTCGCCCCTGCTCGTCGCGCCGACCGCGACGGCGGCCACGACCACGCAGGTGACGATCAAGACGATCGGCACCAAGACGGCCCCGTACAAGCGGTCCGTCACGGTGCGCCCGAACGTCACCGCCAAGGGGCACGTCTCCGTGAAGTCGAAGACGCTCACGGTGAAGAAGGCCGGCAAGACGGTCGCGAAGAACAAGAAGTCCGTCGCGCTGAAGGCCGGCACGTACACGGTGACCACGAAGGTCACGTACAAGACCTACCGGCTCACGGCGTCGAAGGCGAAGGTCTGGTCGGCCACGAAGGTGAAGTCGAAGACGCAGAAGCTCGTCGTGAAGCAGGGCAAGAAGCCGTCGCAGACCTCGCCGATCAGCAAGTACAACTGCCCGAGCTGGGCCCCGATCAAGGGCAACCAGTCGGGCATCTACCACGTGCCCGGCGGTCGGTACTACAAGGTGACCACCCCCGAGAAGTGCTTCACCACCGCCTCCGCGGCGCGCAAGGCGGGCTACCGCGCGTCGAAGAACGGCTGACATCCCACCGCTCCGCACGCGGCACGAGGCCGGCTCCCACCCCGGGGGCCGGCCTCGCTGCGTCCGTGACGCGCCGCGGACTACCCTGGGTGCTGGCCCGCGCCGTCGACCAGCGACGACGGGCCACCGCGCAGACGGGAGCCCCCAGCGCGACCGACATGACCCCGAGACGTCCAGGAGGGCGACCATGTCCACGACCGCTGAGGCACCCGGAACCACCGGCTTCGACGAGGTTCCCGGCCGCTACAAGGTGCGCTCGCTCGCGCTCGCGGAGGCGGGGCGGCACCAGATCCGCCTGGCCGAGCACGAGATGCCCGGCCTGATGGCGCTGCGCGCGGAGTACGGCGAGTCGCAGCCGCTGGCCGGCGCGCGCATCGCCGGCTCGCTGCACATGACGGTGCAGACCGCCGTCCTCATCGAGACGCTCGTGGCGCTCGGCGCCGAGGTCCGGTGGGCGAGCTGCAACATCTTCAGCACGCAGGACGAGGCCGCCGCGGCGATCGTCGTCGGCCCGCACGGCACCCCCGCCGACCCGCAGGGCGTGCCCGTCTTCGCCTGGAAGGGCGAGAGCCTCGAGGAGTACTGGGACTGCACCGAGCAGATCCTCGTGTGGCCGGGCGCGGAGAACGGCCAGGGCGGCCCCAACCTCATCCTCGACGACGGCGGCGACGCCACGATGCTCGTGCACCTGGGCCTGCAGTACGAGCGTGCCGGCGTCGTGCCGCCCGACACGCTGCCGGGGGAGCCGGACCACACCCACGAGATGAACGTGGTGCGGGGCGTGCTGCGCCGGGCGCTGGAGTCCGACCCGCTGCGCTGGACCACGGTCGCGCAGGCCATCGGCGGCGTCACCGAGGAGACGACGACGGGCGTGCACCGGCTCTACCACCTCGCGGAGGCGGGGGAGCTGATCTTCCCGGCGATCAACGTCAACGACTCGGTCACGAAGTCGAAGTTCGACAACAAGTACGGCATCCGCCACTCGCTGCCGGACGGCATCAACCGGGCCACGGACATCCTCATCGGCGGCAAGGTCGCGTTCGTCTGCGGCTACGGCGACGTCGGCAAGGGCGCGGCCGAGGCGTTCCGGGGCCAAGGGGCGCGCGTCATCGTGTCCGAGGTGGACCCGATCTGCGCGCTGCAGGCGGCGATGGACGGCTTCCAGGTCGCCCGCCTCGACGACGTGATCGGCGAGGCCGACTTCGTCATCACCACGACGGGCAACAAGGACGTCGTGCGCGTCGAGCACATGCTCGCGCTCAAGGACAAGGCCGTCGTCGGCAACATCGGGCACTTCGACAACGAGATCGACATGGCCGGGCTCGCCGCCGTGCCGGGCGTCGTCAAGACCGAGATCAAGCCGCAGGTGCACGAGTGGACGCTGCCTGCGGCCGACGGGCGCCCCGAGCGGTCGATCATCGTGCTGTCCGAGGGCCGCCTGCTCAACCTGGGCAACGCGACCGGCCACCCGTCGTTCGTCATGTCGAACTCGTTCGCCAACCAGGTGATCGGCCAGATCGAGCTGTTCGCCGACATGGCGCGCCCGGTCGACGAGCGCCAGTACGAGCGCCAGGTCTACCGCCTGCCCAAGGTGCTCGACGAGAAGGTGGCGCGCCTGCACCTCGACGCCCTCGGCGTCCGGCTCACCGAGCTGAGCAAGGAGCAGGCCGAGTACATCGGCGTGCCGGTCGAGGGCCCGTACAAGCCGGAGCACTACCGCTACTGACGTCCGACCCCTGCCGAGACACTGACCGTCTCGGCAGGGGGGACAACCCCCGGCGCGACGGCGGCGGGCCGGATATCGGCTCGGCGCCGCGGGCGGCAGGCTGGGAGCATGACCAGCATGACGTCCACCGACGGCACCGCCGCCACCCCGCAGACGACGGCGGCCGCGCCGGTGTCGCACGGCGAGGACGACGGCGCGCCGCCGTTCCTCCTCGCCCCGTTCGACGGCCGCACCTGGCGCGCCTACGGCTTCCTGTGGCTGTCGCTGCTGCTGGCGCCGTTCGCGTTCACCTATGCGATCTTCACCGTCTCCTTCATGGCGGGCGTCGCGGTCACCGTCGTGGGCCTTTTCGTGGCGGGCGGCGTGCTGGTCGGGGCACGGGGCTGGGGCTCGATGTACCGCCGGATGGCGGTGCGCTACCTCGGCGTCGAGATCGCCGACCCGGCGCCGCGCACGCCCCGCAAGGGCTTCTGGCGCCGCCTGGGCGGGATGCTGGGCGACTCGACGGCGTGGCGGTCGCTGCTGTACATGGTCGTCACCTTCCCGCTGGCGATCGCGTCGTTCGTCGTGAGCACGGTGTTCCTCGTCGTGGCGCTCGGCGGCATCACGCACTGGTTCTGGTCGCGCTGGCTGCCGATGCAGCAGGCGAGCGACGGCTCGTGGCACCGGGGCGCGTCGTTCGGCTCCGACTGGTTCGTGGACACCCCGGCGCGCCAGCTCCTGCTCGTCGCCGTCGGCGTGATCCTGCTGTACCTGTGGCCACAGGTGCAGGCCCTGTTCGCGGGGCTGTTCCGGCTCCTGACCGTGGGGCTGCTCAGCCCCACCAAGGCGAGCCTGCGCGTGGCGTACGCCGAGCGGGCCCGCGCCGTCACGGTGGAGGACGCCGACGCCCGCCTGCGCCGCATCGAGCGCGACCTGCACGACGGCACCCAGGCGCACCTCGTGGCCGTGGCCATGCAGATCGGCGAGGCGCGCGAGCTGCTGCGCGACGGCGCCGACGGCGTCGACACGGCCGAGCTCGCCGCCGTCCTGGAGACGGCGCACTCCAGCACCAAGGACACGCTCGCGGAGCTGCGCGAGCTGGCCCGCGGCATCCGGCCGCCCGCGCTGGACGCCGGCCTCGCCGTCGCGTTGGAGACCCTGGCGGCGCGCGCCGCCCTGCCGGTCCGGGTGCACGCCGTCGGCCTCGACTCCGCCGACCTGCCGCCCAGCGTCACCGCGATCTCCTACTTCGCGGTCGCCGAGCTCGTCGCCAACGCGACCAAGCACGCCCGCGCGACGGGGGTCGACGTCGTCGCCGGCGTGGAGCCCGTGGCCGACACCTCGACCGGCGCGGCCGTGCGTGCCCTCGTCCTGCGCGTGCACGACGACGGCGTGGGCGGGGCGGGCGTGCGCGCCCCCGACCCGTCGGGCCGCGGCAGCGGGCTGGCCGGCCTGACCGACCGGCTCTCCGGCGTCGACGGCACGCTCGGGGTGGTCAGCCCGGCCGGAGGGCCTACGGTGATCACCGTGACCATCCCGCTGCCCGCCCCCGGCACCGCCCGATGACGCCGGACGCCCCCGCAGGGTCGCCCGGCCTGCGCGTCGTCGTCGCCGAGGACTCCGCGATCCTGCGCGACGGACTCGTCGCGCTCCTGTCCCGACGCGGGTTCGACGTCGTCGCCGCGGTGCCGGACGGCGACGCCCTGGTGCGCGAGGTCACGACGCTGGCCGCCGCCGGCGCCCTGCCCGACGTGCTCGTCGCCGACATCCGCATGCCCCCGTCCCACACGGACGAGGGGCTGCGCGCCGCCGAGGCGCTGCGGGCCGCCCACCCGGGGCTGCCCGTGCTGGTGTTCTCGCAGTGGGTCGAGACGCGGTACGCGTCGCGCCTGCTCGAGGGCGACCCGCGCGGCGTCGGCTACCTCCTCAAGGACCGCGTGGCCGACGTCGGCGACTTCGTCGCGGCGCTCGGGCGCGTGGCCGCGGGGGAGACGGTGCTCGACCCGGAGGTGGTGCGCCAGCTCATGGGCGCGCACCGCTCCGTCGAGGACGGGGTGGCCCGCCTGACACCGCGCGAGAAGGAGGTGCTCGAGCTGATGGCGCAGGGCCGCTCCAACGGCGCGATCGCCGAGTCGCTGTACCTGTCCTACGGCGCCGTGGAGAAGAACGTCGCGGCGATCTTCACCAAGCTCGACCTCCCGCAGGACTCCGCCGACCACCGGCGCGTGCTCGCCGTCCTGCGCTACCTGGGCGTCGACGCCTGATCCGTGGCCCTGACAGGTCGGCCGGGGGACGTCCCCCCGAACGGCCCGGGGGAGGAGCCGGACGGGGCGGGGGCCAGGCCCATGTCCGACGACGCCGCAGGTCACGAGGCTGAGAGTGTCCCTCTCACCGAGCCTCAGGAGCCATCGTGGCCGTCCTCGACGCCCCCGCACCGCCCGCCCCGTCCGCGCCGCCGCCGGTCGTCCGGAGCCGGCCCGACGCCGCCGCGGCCCCCGCCGTCCCCACGGCGCCGCGCCGCCCGCGCGACCCGTTCGTCGACGTCGTCCGGGCGGTCGGCACCGTCGGCGTCGTGCTGCTGCACTGGCTGATGGCGGAGGCCGCGTGGGACGGCAGCACGCTGCACGTCGGCAACGCCCTCGGGCACGGCGCCGGCTGGCTCGTGACCTGGCTGCAGCCGCTGGCCCTGCTGTTCTTCGCCGCCGGCGCGTCGGCGGGCTACCAGCGCGGCGGCACGGCCGTCGCCGGCCGCGGCTGGGGCGGCGTGGTCCTGGCCCGGCTGCGGGGCGTCGCCCGCCCGGTGGGCGCGTTCGCCGCGGCCTGGGCGCTCGCGATCGCCGCGCTCCTCGCCCTGGGCGTGCCCGACGACGCCGTGTGGCGGATGGCGCGGATGGCGCCGCAGCTGCTGTGGTTCCTCGGCGTGTGGGTGGTGCTCATGGCGATCACTCCGCTGCTGCGGGCCGCGTGGGAGCGCTGGCGGTGGGGCGCCCTCGCCGCGGCGGTGGCGCTGCCGCTCGCCCTCGACGCCCTGCGCTTCGGTCTCCCGAACGACGTCACCGCCGGCCTCGCCTGGGCCAACGTGCTCCTCGCGTGGGCGGCCCCCTACCTCGCCGGCATCGCGTACGCCGCCGAACGGAGCGCCCCGCGCCGCCCGGCCGAGCCCCTCGGCTCCCGTACCGCACGCCGGCTGCTCGCCGCGGGGGTCGTCGCCGCCGTCGCCGCCATGGCCGTGCTGGTCGCCGTCGGGCCCTACCCGCCCAGCATGATCGGGATGCCCGGCGACGAGATCTCCAACCTCGGCCCGCCCACCGCGCCCGTCGTGGCGCACGCCGTCGCCCAGGTCTGCCTCGTCCTGCTGTTCCGTGCGGCACTGGTGCGCCGGGCGGGCACGGCCGCAGGACAGCGGGTCGTCGGGGCGCTGGCCCGCCGGTCGATGACGGTCTACCTGTGGCACCTCACGGCGATGTTCGCCGTGGTGGGCGTGGCGCTCCTCGGCCTCGGGCAGCAGCTGCCCGCCGCGTGGGGCGCGGACTGGTGGGCGTCCCGGCCGGTCTGGTTCGCCGCGTTCCTGCTGGTGCTGCTGGGCCTGGTGCGCGTCTTCGGGCGGTTCGAGGACCGCCCCCGCCCCCGCGGCGCCTGACCCGGGTGGTGGTGGGGGGGGGGAGGGGGGGGCTTGTTTTCGGGTGAGGGAAGCCAGAAAGAATGAACACCACAACCAAATGGCGGAGGTAGA
>NZ_JBSGUW010000018.1:54630-81442 GCF_053608125.1 Isoptericola sp. NPDC055063
TTTTTGGGGGGGTGGAAGACCCCCCCCCCCCCCTGATTCGCCGGACTGGTGTGGTGTTGGGGGGGGTTTTTTTCCCTTTTTTCGCAGGGCAAACGGGCCAAAAAGTCCGCCCACAACATTCAGCGGGGCGGGTCGGGGACGGCGTAGGGCAGGCGGTGCAGCGTGGCGGCGCGGGCCTCGGCCCGCTCCTGCTCCGCCCGCCCGCGCTCCAGCTCGCGGTCGCGGCGCTCGTGCAGGACGGCGTGCAGGAACGCCTCGGCCGGCGTGCCGGGCGGCGGCCCCGGGGCGACCAGCGGCTCGATGCGGCCCGCGAGGTCGTCGGCCAGGCCCGCGCGGGACACGGGGGCGAGTCGCGGCGCCCGGTCGAGGAACTGCCGGGCCGAGAGGGCCAGGCCGTCCGGCAGCCGCCGGATGTCCGCCGTGCGGGCCCAGGCGGCGAGCTCCGGGGGCATCGCGAGCGGCATCGACCAGCCGCGCCCGCCCCGCACCCGGATGACGTACGTCCCCGCCAGCAGGTCGCCCAGGCGCTTGCCGCGGGAGTTCGACAGCGACGCGATCAGGGCCACGCTGCCGAACGTCAGCCACAGCTCGCCCACTCCCACCAGCGCCCGCACGAAGGCGTGCCGGAAGCGGACCGGGCCGCCGTCGTCGCGCACCACCCGCAGCCCCGCCGCCAGCTTGCCCAGGGAGCGGCCGCGGCTGAGCGTCTCGACCGTGACCGGCAGGACGACCATCACCAGCACCGCGGCGAGGACGCCGAGCACCGCGGCCCACTGCTCGTCGACCTGGACGTCCTGCAGCGCGACCACGACCAGCAGCGCGATCCCCACGACGACGATCGCCGCCAGGTCGAGCAGCGCCGCGAGCGCGCGGCTGACGAAGGAGGCGGGGCGCGCGTCGAGCACCACGCCCTCGCCGATGACGATCCCGTCGTGCATGTGCATCCCCCGCTCGTGCGACCTGTCCCGTGTGGAAGGGTATCGACCGTGGACCTCGACGCCTTCACCGCCGTGCACAGCCCCCAGTGGGAGCGGCTGCGGCAGCTCACCCGCAAGCGGCGGCTCGACGGCGCGGAGGCGGACGAGCTGGTGCGGCTCTACCAGGCGGTGGCCACGCACCTGTCCACCGTGCGGTCCGCGGCCCCCGACCCGGTGCTCGTCACCCGGCTGTCCGACCTGCTCAGCCGCGCCCGCGTGCGCATCGCGGGCGCCCACGAGCCGGCGTGGTCCGACGTCGTGCGGTTCGTCGCGGTGACCGTCCCGGCCGCGCTGTACCGGGTGCGCTGGTGGACGCTCGGCGTCGTCGTGGTGTGCCTGGCCCTCGCGGTGCTGGCCGGATACCGGGTGGCGACCGACCCGGGCGCGCTCGCCGCGATGGGCACGCCCGCCGAGCGGGAGGCGTACGTGAACGACGCCTTCGCGTCCTACTACGACCCGGGCGCGTCGTTCGCGGCGATGGTGTGGACGAACAACGCGTGGATCGCGGCGCAGTGCGTGGGCCTGGGCATCACGGGCGTGTGGCCCGCCCTCGTGCTGGTGCAGAACGCCGTGGGGGTGGGCGCCACGGGCGGCATGATGGCGGCCTACGGCGAGCTCGACCTGTTCCTCCAGCTCATCGCCCCGCACGGGCTGCTCGAGCTCACCGCCGTGTTCGTCGCGGGCGCGGCCGGGCTCAAGCTGTTCTGGACGGCAGTGTCCCCGGGGCCCCGCCCCCGCACCGTGGCGCTCGCGCAGGAGGGGCGTGCCCTGGTGACGGTGGCGATCGGCCTCGCCGGGGCGCTCGCGGTCTCGGGCCTGATCGAGGGGTACGTCACCGGCTCCGCGCTGCCGTGGTGGCTCAAGATCGTCATCGGCACGATCGCGCTCGCGGGGTTCTGGGTCTACGTCGTCGTGCTGGGCCGTCGCGCGACGGCGGCCGGCCTCACGGGCGACCTCGACGCCGACCGTGCCGGCGAGGTCGTGCCCACCGTCGGCTGACGGCCCCCGGGTCGGCCCGGCCACCCCGGGTCGACCGGGTGGATTCTGGCCCCGGGCCTGTTCCACGCGGGGCGGCGTCGCCTAGCCTGGATGGCTTCCAGGAACCCTGGTCGGGCCCGGCCGTGCCTCCCGTGCGTCGGCGCCCGTCGGCCCGAGGAGGCCGCCATGACCAAGAAGCCGCTCGCCCCCACCTCGCTCGCCCTCACCGCGGTCGCCCTCGCCGGCGTGCTCGCCCTGGCCGGCTGCGACGGCGGCCCGCCGACGGAGACCCCCGCGGCGAGCACGTCCGCGCAGGAGGGGCAGCCCGAGGAGGCGGCCGAGGAGTCGCCGTCCGCGCAGGAGGCCCCGCCGTACTCCGAGATCGCCGACGACGTGAAGGCCAACGTCGCCGCCCTGACGTCGCTGACGCTGCACGGCACGTTCACGGACGGCGGCGAGACGATGACCGTGGACGGGTCCGGCGCGGTCACCGACAAGGGTGACTACACGCTCTCGCTCTCGGGGAAGGCCGACGGCGAGCCCGTGGACGCCACCGTCCTGCGGGTCGACGGCTCCACCTATCTCAAGGCGTCCGCGCAGTTCTTCAAGGCCAACTTCGGCGACTCGGACGGCGCGATGGCCGAGGCGCTCGGGGACAGGTACCTGCTGCTGCCGAAGGAGGCCGGCGCGGACGACATGTCGCTCGAGACCATCATGGACGCCTTCACCGAGGACTTCCCGACCGGCGACGACGCGTCCGGCGTCGCCGAGACGGGCGAGCTCGTCGAGGTCGACGGCCAGCAGGTCTACGAGTACACCGCCGCGGACGGCGCGACGATCGACGTCACGTCCGACGGGTCGAACCAGCTGGTGCGCGTGAGCAGCCCGCAGGACGGCGAGGTGGTGCTCTCCGACCTGGACGCGGCGCCCGACGTCCAGGCGCCGGCCCCCGACGACGTGATGGACCTCAGCGAGATGACGGGCGAGTGACCTCGGGGCGGCGGGGGAGAGCCGGCGGCAGGGTCACAGGCGGCCCGCGGCCTTGAGCGCCAGGTAGGTGTCCGCGAGCCGCGGCGCCAGGTCGTCGGGGAGCGCCTCGACCACCTCGGCGCCGTGCTGGCGCAGCACGGCCGAGACGGCAGCCCGCTCCAGGTCCGCGCGGGCGGCCGCGGCCGCGTCGTACACGGCGGCGGACGACGAGCGGTCCGCACGCAGGCGGGCGGCGTCCGCGTCCGCGACGGCGGCGACGACCACCTGGTGCGTGCCGGACAGCCGGTGCACCACGGGCAGCAGCCCCGTCTCGACGGCGGCCGGGTCGAGCGCCGTCAGCAGCACGACCAGCGACCGCTGCGACACCCGCTGGCGCACCTGGCCGACCAGGCCGGGCCAGTCCGTCTCCAGCAGCGCCGGCTCGACGACCGCCAGCGACTCGGCGAGCGCGGGCAGCAGCCGCGGGCCGGACGCCCCGGCCACGCGGGCGCGCAGTGTGCGGTCGTAGGCCAGCACCTGGACGCGGTCGCCCGCGCGGTCGGCGAGCGCGCCGAGCAGCAGCGCCGCCTCGATGCTCGCCTCGAGCCGGGTGCCGCCGAGCGTGGTGGCCGGCTCGTCGCCTTCCTCGGCCCCGGGGGCCGACGGGACGTGCGTGCCCGGCGCGGACCCGATGCGGGCGGCGGAGGTGCGACCGGTGTCGAGCACGATCACCACGCGCCGGTCGCGCTCGGGGCGCCAGGTGCGCACGACGACGTCGCCGCGGCGGGCGGTGGCCCGCCAGTCGATCGAGCGGACGTCGTCGCCCACCACGTACTCGCGCAGCGAGTCGAACTCCGTGCCCTCGCCACGCACCTGCACCGCCGCCCGGCCGTCCATCTCCCGCAGCCGCGCCAGGCGCGACGGCAGGTGGCGGCGGCTCGCGAACTCGGGCAGCACCCGCAGCCGGCCGGGCACCGGGATCGACGCCTGGCGCGCGGCGACCCGCAGCGGCACGTACGACCGGATCGTCACCGGCCCCGCCGCGCGTTCCCCGCGCCGGGTGGGGAGCAGGGGGGTGCGCACCCGCGCGGACTCGCCGGCGGGCAGGTCGACGGCGTGCCGGGCCGAGCGGGCCACGACCGGCTCGCCCGCGGCGGCGCCCTCGGTGCGCACGGCGGCGTCGACCACGAGCGACGGCGGCCACGCGTCGCGGACCAGGGCCCGCAGGCGGCGCCGGGTCGTGTTGGTGAGGACCAGCTCGGAGCGGGTGGTCGCCCCGAGCCGCACCGCGCGCGGCGCCCGGCGCTGGATCGCGACCGCGCGTGGCGAGGCGGCGAGCGCGACGTCGACCGTGCAGACCGCGGCCACCACCAGCGCCCACACCACCACCGTCCCGGCGACGGGGAACAGGGCCACCGGGACCACGCCGAGCGCCGCCAGGACGACGGCACGCCACGTCAGCGCCATCGGCCCTCCCGCCGCGGATCGAGCGTGCTGAGCTGCTCCACGCACCCGACGTCTGAGGAGCAGCTCAGCACGCTCGATGCCGGGGTGCAGAGCGTCATCGGGGGACGGGCACGGTCGCGAGCACGCTGGTCAGCACGCTCTCGGCGGTGACCCCCTCGAGCTCCGCCTCGGGCCGGAGCTGGACGCGGTGCCGCAGCGTCGGGTGCGCGAGCGCCTTCACGTCGTCGGGCGTGACGTACGAGCGGCCGGAGAGCCAGGCCCAGGCGCGCGACGTCGCGAGCAGCGCCGTGGCGCCGCGGGGCGACACACCGAGCGACAGCGAGGGGGAGCGGCGGGTGGCGCGGCACAGGTCGACGGCGTAGCCGAGGACCTCGGGCGCCACCTGGACCTGGCGCACCTCGGCGCGCGCGGCGGCGAGCTGCTCCGGCCCGGCCACGGCCCGGACTCCCGCGGCGTGCAGGTCGCGCGGGTCGAAGCCGGCCGCGTGCCGGGCGAGGACCTCGATCTCCTGCTCGCGTGCCGGGACGGGCAGCACGACCTTGAGCAGGAAGCGGTCGAGCTGCGCCTCGGGCAGCGGGTACGTGCCCTCGTGCTCCACGGGGTTCTGCGTCGCGATGACGACGAACGGGTTCGGCAGGGGGCGCGGCGTGCCGTCCACGGACACCTGGCGCTCCTCCATCGCCTCGAGCAGCGACGCCTGCGTCTTCGGGGGCGTGCGGTTGATCTCGTCCGCGAGCAGCAGGTTGGTGAACACCGGCCCCTCGCGGAAGGAGAACTCGGCGGTGCGGGTGTCGTAGACCAGCGACCCGGTGACGTCGCCCGGCATGAGGTCGGGCGTGAACTGGACGCGCTTGGTGGACAGGTCCAGCGACGCGCCGAGCGCGCGCACCAGCAGCGTCTTCGCGACGCCGGGCACGCCCTCGAGCAGCACGTGGCCGGAGCAGAGCAGCGCGATGAGCAGGCTCGTCACCGCGGAGTCCTGCCCCACGACGGCCTTGCCGACCTCGGTGCGCACGCCGGCGAGCGCCGCGCGCAGCTCGACGGACGGCGCCGCGGGGGGCACGGCGGGCGCGGGGGTGTCGGCCGGGGCGTCGGCCTCGGCCGGGGCAGGGGTCTCGACCTGCCCGGGGGTCTCGGCCGGCGCGGGCGGGTCGACGGGGGCGGACGCCGCGGTCTGCGGGACCGGGGCCGCCTGCGGGTTCTCGTCGGGGGTCGTCACGATCGGTGGACCTCGCTCTCCAGGATGTCGAGCCGGCGCGCGAGCTCGGCCAGCGCGTCGTCGTCGGGGGGTGGTGGGCCGTACAGCAGGTCGGCCACGTCGCGCGTGGGGCGGCCGGTGGCGCGGGAGACGGCCTCGATGAGGGTCGTCGGGTCGGCGGAGCGGGGGACGCCGAGGCGGCGCGCGACCACGTCGGCGCTCGCGGCGCGCAGCCCCGCGGCGGCGTGCCCGCGGGACCGGGCGCGCCGGTACAGGCGTCCGCGACCGCGGGTGGTCTCGGTGGCCCGCACGACGACGGGCAGCTCCTCGGCGACCAGCGGGCCGAGGCGCCGCGCCCGCCACACGGCGGCGACGGCCACCACGAGCAGCGCCCACAGGCCGACGACCCCCGCCCAGTCCGGCAGCACGGCCGTGCCCGGGTCGGACGTCTCGCCGGCGGCGCTGGTGTCCAGCGGGTCGGGGACCAGCCACACGAGCATCGGGTGCTCCCCGAGCAGGCCCAGCGCGAGGGCCGCGTTCCCGTCGTCCAGGACGGTGTCGTTGCGGACGAACGACGCGTCGTCGACGGCGGTCACGGTGCGCGTGCCGCCCGTGGCCGGCAGCTCCACGCGGGCGAGCGCCGCCTGGTCGTCGACCACCCAGCAGAGGGTGACGTCGCGCGCCGCGTCCGGGTTCGCCTCCAGCCCTGCGCCGAGCTGCAGGGTCCCGGCGCGCCGGGCCGCCGGCAGGTCGCAGCCGGGGGCGAGCGGTCCGCCGGGGGTGGTCGACGGGTGCACGCGGCCCACGTCGCCGTCGGTCGCAGCGCCCACCAGCAGGTCGTCGGCGCCGATCAGCACGAGGTCGGCCTCCACGCCGGCGAGGGCGTCCGCCTGCTCGGGCAGCAGCAGGGAGGACGGCGTCACGAGGAGCGTGGTGCCCGGGCCCGCCGCCGCGACGGCGTCGGCGACGCGGGTCACGTGCTCGACGTCGACGCCCTGGCGGCCGAGCACCTGCGCGACGGCGCGGGCCCCGTCCGGGTCGGCGTTGTCGGGGGCGTACGGCGTGCTCGACGTGACCGGGCGCGTGACGGCGAGCACCGCGACCACGAGGACGAGGACCCCGAGCACCAGCAGCGTCCAGCGCGCGCGCCGCCACCGGCGCGCGGCGCGGCCGCCGGCGGTGGTGCCGTCCCCGGTGACGACGGAGGACGTCACCGCGTCCGGGGCGGCGGCGCCCGTGCCGCGGTCCGTGTCGAGCGTCATGGGAACGACACCTCGCTCGGGGACGGCGCGACGGGCTCCGGCCGGAGCGCGCGCACGCGCACGTCGAGGTCGCGCAGGCGCTGGTCGTCCTCGGCCCGGGCCGGGAGGGTGCCGTAGCAGACGTCGTCGAACAGGCCGGCGGCGCCGTGCAGCTCGTCGGCCACGGAGGGCAGGCGGGAGCCGGCGTCGTGCGCGGCCTCCTGGGCGGTGCCCCCCGGGCGCTCGTCGATGACCACCCGCTCCTCCAGGGACCGCACGAGAGCGCGGAAGCGCTCGAGCACGGCCGTCGACCAGTCGCCGCGCGCGGCCGCTGCGTCCGCGGCCGCGCGCAGCTCGTCGGCGGTCCGGGTGTCGTCGCCGAGCACCACCGCGGAGCGCTGCCGCCGTCGCGTGAGGCGCACCGGTCCGGCCACCCACCACGCGATCGCGGCGACGAGGACCACGGCGACGACCACGACGAACGCGACCGGGAAGCTGCCGCCGCCGATCGTCAGCCCGTCGAAGAGGTCGGTGAACCAGCGCAGCAGGCGCTCGAGGAGGGACGGCGCGGTGGAGTACTCGGAGCGGGACAGCTCCTCGAGCAGCCAGCGGTGCGCCGTCTCGCGGTCGGGGTCCACGGGCACGCCGGCGGGCAGGGCCGCCGGCACGACGGCACGGAGCACCGCCGACGCGCCGGTCACGCGATCGTGCCGGGAGGCGGGCCCGCCGTGCCGCCCGCAGCGCCGCCCGCCATGCCGCCCGGCTGGCCGCCCTCGGGAGCCTGCGCCGCGGCGGCGAGCTGGACGTCGAGGCCCTCGCGGCGCATCCGCACGTCGATGTAGAGGAGCGCGACGACGGACGCCGTGAAGATGGTGGTGATGGCCGTGCTGACGATGATCGACAGCACGCTGGCCACGATTGTCGACACGCCCATCACCTCCGAGCTCTCGCTCGCGCCCCCGATGGCGGTGGTGATGAGGGTGATGGGGTACGTGATGAGGTTCGCGGCGAAGCCGATGATGATCGACGCGAGCAGGTAGATGCCGAACAGCCGCCAGAACGACCCGCGGGTCAGCCGCCACGCGCGGGCGATCGTGGCGCCCAGCCCGCGACCCTCGAGGGCGAGCGCGGGGGCCACGAGCCCCACCCGCACCCCGAGCCACACGACCGCCGCGAAGAGCGCCACCACCAGCAGGAGGACGACGACCACGGTGCCGCCCACGGACGAGTCGCCGAGCGTCGCGATCACGACGGCGAGCACGACGGACCAGACGGCGACCAGCACGAGCGAACCGAGCGTCCGCAGCAGCGCCCACCCGATCAGCCGCCCGACGCGTCCGCGCAGGCGCTCCCAGACCTGCCCGAGCGTCTGCTTGCGACCGATGACCGACTGGCTCACGGACGTCGTGAGGATGCCCTCGACCACGGGCTGCGCGATGAGGATCGTCAGGCCGGTGCCGAGGCTCGTGGCGATGACCTGCGCGTAGACGGTGTCGAACCCGAGCTCGGCGAGGTCCGGGTCGGACGCCGCCACGGAGCCGAAGGCGGACGACAGGGCGGGCACGAGGAGCTGCGCCACCAGCACGCCGAGGACGGTGGCGACCAGCAGCACGAGCGTCGCCGCGCCCAGCATCACCTTCGGGTTGTGCCGGATCGCGGTGAAGGCGCCGTCGTAGATCTCGCCGAGGGACAGCGGCCGCAGCGGCACGATGCCGGGCTTCGCCGCCGTCGGCCCGTACGGCCCGTACGGGCCCGGGGCGCCGGCCGGTCGCTGCCCGTACTGCTGCCCGTACTGGCCCTGCCCGTACTGCGGCTGGCCCTGCCCGTACTGCGGCGCGCCGCCGGGTGCGCGCTGCCCGTACCGCGGGGGCTCGGGGGCCTCGCCCCAGCCGGACGGCGGCGGGGGCTGGTCGGGCGTGGTCATCGCGGCCTCCCGGGCTGCAGGGCGGTCGGTCGTCGGCGCGCGGCGTCGACGGACTCTCGGCAGGTGTGACCGGCGTGACGCCGGTCGCACCGACCCTAGTACGCGGCGCGGCGTGGCTCACGCGGCTCTCCACAGGACGACCCGCCGGGCCTGGCAGAATGACCCCATGAAGTCCCGTGTCCTGGTGGTCGACGACGACACTGCGCTGTCCGAGATGATCGGCATCGTCCTGCGTTCCGAAGGTTTCGAGCCGACGTTCTGCGCCGACGGCGACGGCGCGCTCGTCGCCTTCCGGGACGAGCAACCCGACCTCGTCCTGCTCGACCTCATGCTGCCCGGCAAGGACGGCATCGAGGTCGCGCGCGAGATCCGCGCCGAGTCCGGCGTGCCGATCATCATGCTCACCGCGAAGACGGACACGGTCGACATCGTGCTCGGGCTGGAGTCCGGCGCCGACGACTACATGACGAAGCCGTTCAAGCCCAAGGAGCTCGTCGCGCGCATCCGGGCACGCCTGCGCCGCACCGACGAGCCCGGCCCCGAGCGCCTGCGCGTCGGTGACGTCGAGATCGACGTCACCGGGCACAACGTGGTCCGGGACGGCGAGCGCATCAGCCTCACCCCGCTCGAGTTCGACCTGCTCGTGGCCCTCGCCCGCAAGCCCTGGCAGGTCTTCACGCGCGAGGTGCTGCTCGAGAAGGTCTGGGGCTACCGGCACAGCGCCGACACGCGCCTGGTCAACGTGCACGTGCAGCGGCTGCGGTCCAAGGTCGAGCGCGATCCCGAGAACCCGACGGTCGTGCTGACCGTGCGGGGTGTGGGCTACAAGGCCGGTGCACCGCGCTGAGCCCGCCGCGCGCCGCGTCCGCCGGACGTGGCGGCGGTGGCGCGCATGGACCGTCTCGCGGACGCGGTACGTCGTCCGGCGGTGGCGGTCGTCCCTGCAGCTGCGGGTCGTGACGTCGGGGCTCGCCCTCGGCGTCGTCGCGGTGGCGCTGCTCGGCCTCTACCTGTCGGTGTCCATCCGTGACGGCCTGTTCGAGCAGCGGGTGGACCGCATCGAGCGCGAGAACGCGTCGATGACCGAGCAGGTCCGCACGACGTTCTCGAACTCGCCCGCGACGTCCCCGTCCGACCTCCAGCTCCTGCTGTCGCAGATGGTCAAGACGCTCGACGCGAGCGCGTCCAGCGCGCAGGACTTCCTGCTCCTCAACGCGCCCGACCAGCCCGCGCGCCTGGCCGACATCGGGACGCAGACCGGGCTGACGTCCATCATCGGCGACGACCTGCGCGCGGCCACGCTCGCCACGGACGGCCAGGTGCTGCAGTCGGTGCAGATCCCCGCGGAGTACACGGACTCCGAGGCGCCCGAGCCCGGGGTCGTGGTCGGGTCCACCGTCGAGGTGCCGTCCATCGGGACGTACGAGCTGTACGCCATCTACTCGCTCCAGGCCGAGCAGCAGACCCTGTCGTTCGTGCAGCGCACCCTGGGGATCGGCGCGCTGGCCATCCTCGTGCTGCTCGGCGCGCTCACGTGGGTCGTGACGCGGCAGACCGTGGCGCCGGTGCGGCGCGCGGCCACGGTCGCGTCCCGCCTGGCCGACGGGCACCTCGACGAGCGCCTGCCCGACGCCAAGGGGCAGGACGAGATGGCGACCCTCACCCGCACGTTCAACGAGATGGCCGCCAACCTGGAGGACCAGATCGCGCGGATGGAGGAGCTGTCCGCCGCCCAGCGGCGCTTCGTCTCCGACGTCTCGCACGAGCTGCGCACGCCGCTGACGACGATCCGGATGGCGGGCGAGGTCATCCATGCGTCGCGCGAGGACCTGGACCCGGCGGCCCGCCGGTCCGCCGAGCTCCTCTACGCCCAGCTGGACCGGTTCGAGGTGCTGCTCACCGACCTGCTGGAGATCAGCAGGTTCGACGCCGGCGCCGCGGTGCTCGACGTCGAGCAGCGCGACCTGCGCGACATCGTCGCCTCGGTCGCCGACGCGTCGATGCCGCTCGCGGAGACCAAGGACGTCTTCCTGTCCGTGACGCTGCCCGACGAGCCCGCGACCGCCGACGTCGACCCGCGGCGCGTGGAGCGCGTCGTGCGCAACCTCGTGGTGAACGCCGTCGAGCACGCCGAGGGCAAGCCCGTCGAGGTCACGGTGGGCATGGACCAGCACGCGGTCGCGGTGGTGGTGCGCGACCACGGCGTCGGGCTCTCGCCCGACGAGATCGAGCGGGTCTTCCACCGCTTCTGGCGCGCCGACCCCGCGCGGGCCCGCACCACGGGCGGCACCGGTCTCGGCCTCGCGATCTCGCTCGAGGACGCGCGCCTGCACGCGGGCTGGCTCGAGGCCTGGGGGCGGCCGGGCGAGGGCGCGAGCTTCCGCCTCACGCTGCCGCGCCGCGCCGGCATCCGGCTGGAGCGCTCGCCGCTGCCGCTCGAGGGCCCGTCGAAGGGGGTGTCGGCGCCGCCCACGGGGCAGCTGCCGGTCGTGAACCCGCCGACCGGCCCCACGCCGACCGCGATCCCCGAGCTCGGGATGGTGGACGCCGACGGGGTGGACATCGCGCATCAGCCCGTCCCGCACCTGGGCCCGCCCGCCGCCGAGGAGGACCGATGACCGCCGACCCCGCCCGCCGGCGCCCGCGCGCGGCCGCCGCCCTGGTCTCGGCGGTCCTCGTGCTCGTCGTGACGGTCGCGTGCGCCCGCATCCCCACGAACGGCCCGGTGCGCGACGGCGACACGCAGCTCGAGAACCTCAGCGAGATCGGCTACATCCCGGCGGGGCCGACCGCCGGCGCCAACCCGGACCAGGTCGTGTCCGGGTTCCTCAGCGTCGCCCAGCTCGGCCCGACGTCGAACTCGTCCTACGCCGTCGCGCAGGAGTACGTCACCCCGAAGGCCTGGGAGGGCTGGGACCGCTACTCGCGGGTGCTGGTGCTGGCGGAGGACCCGCAGATCGACCCCGTCGAGGTGCCCGAGGACGCCACGGAGACCACCGTCACCGCGTCGGTGCGCGTCGTGGCGACGCTCGACGAGCGCGGCATGTACACGGAGGAGGCCACGCCCTACACCTTCGACGTGCCGTTCGGCCTGACGCGCGAGCCGGGCGGCGAGTGGCGCATCTCCCAGCTCGACGACGGGCTCATGCTGCCGTCGGCGTTCTTCAGCCAGGCCTTCCACCCCACCACGCTCTACTTCCCGACGCCGGACCTCACCTGGTGGGTGCCCGACGTGCGGTGGTTCCCCCGCCAGACCTGGCGCACCGACGCCACCAGCGAGATCCTCGCCGGCCCGCCCGAGTGGCTCCAGGACTCCACGACGACGGTCATCCCCGAGGGCACCGACCTCGCCATCGACGCGGTCACCGTGACCGACGACGGCTCCATCGACGTCAGCCTCACGTCCACGATCACGTCGGCCAGCGCCGAGGACCGGTCGCTCGCCGTCGCGCAGCTGCAGGCGACGCTCGCGGAGGGCGAGGGGCGCACCGTCGTGCTGTCCGAGGGGAGCACGCCGCTCACGACGACCGGCACCAGCACGCTGTCCGTGCCCCGGACGACGGGCGACGCGCTCGCCGTGACGGACGGCCGCCTCGTGCGGGTCGTGGGGCGCGAGCTGACCGAGCCGAAGCAGCCCGTCCCGCTCGCCGGCCTCGACCCGACGGCCCTCGCCGTGGGGCCGGGGGACGACCCGGTCGTGGTGCGCGACAGGTCGCAGGGGATCGTCCGCGTCTCGGGTGACGACGGCCCCTCCGTGCTCATGGCGGGGAAGGACCTGGTGCCGCCGTCGATCGACCGCTTCGGGGCGGTGTGGACCGCGCAGGGGTCGAAGCTCCGGGTGGCGCTCGCGTCGGGGCAGGTGCGGACGCTGGACGTCGACTGGCTCTCCTCGCGCACGGTGCGGTCCGTGCGGGTCTCGCCGGAGGGCGCGCGGGTGGCGATCGTCAGCTCCGGGCCCTCCGGGCGGCTCGTGCACGTGGCGGGCGTGGTCCGCGACGCGGAGAACGTCCCCACCGGGCTCTCCGCGCCGGTGCAGGTCGGTGCGTCCGTGCGGCAGGTGTCGCAGGCGACCTGGCAGGACGAGGCGACCCTCGCGCTGCTGGGCAAGGAGTCCGACGGCGACGGCGCGGTGTTCGTCGCCGGCGTGGGCGGCCTCTCGGGCCAGGGCGGGCTGTCCCGCGCGCTCGCCGGCGTCACCGACCCCCGCTGGGTCACCGGCTCGGTCGGCACCGGCGCGATGCTCGCCATCGACGACGGCGGCACGCTCTACTCGCGGCAGAGCTCCGCGCTGTGGTCGATGGTCGCCGACGACGTCGACCTGGTCGCGTACCCCGGCTGACGCCGCCCGGGCCTTCTCCGGGGCCTTTTCCCGGGACGCTCGACGGTGGCGCACCGGTCGGACGCTGCCCCCAGGCGGGCGTCGTCCCCAGGCGCTCCCGGGCGCGGGTGCGCGGCTCATGCCGGCCGGCACGCTGGCCGGCATGAGCCCGCCATCCGTCGCGTCCCCCGCCCGGCCGCCGGCCCCGCCACCTCTCGCGCCGCTCTCCGGCGCGCCTCCCGGACCGCGCCCGGCGCCCGCCGCGGACCCGCGCCGGGCGGGGGAGTGGCTGCGGGAGCTCGGCCGCCTCGTCGTCCCCGTCGCGTGTCCGGGCTGCGGCGCGCCGGACGTCCTCTGGTGCCCTGACTGCGGCGCCCTGCTCGACGGCCCGGCCGCGCGCGTCGAGGCGGCGGCGCCGCGCCTGGACCGGCTCGACGGCGTGCCGCCGCTGCCCGTGTGGGCGCTCGCCCCGTACGCCGGGCCGGTGCGCGAGCTCGTGGTGGCCTGGAAGGACCGCGGCCGCGTGGACCTGGACCGGCTCGTCGGGCCGCGCCTGCGGGCCGTCGCGCGGGACCTGGCCCCGGCGCTCCGCGGTGCCGTCCGCGGGCGGAGCCTGCTCGTCGTCGGCGCCCCGTCCACCGGGGCCTCGCGCCGGTCCCGCGGCCGCGACCACGTGCGGGCACTGACCCGGGCCGCCGGGGCAGGCCTGCGCGACGCAGGGCTCCCCGCCGGCGTCGTGGCCGCGCTCGTCCGCCGCGGCCGCGGGCACGACCAGGTCGGGCTCGGCGCCCGTGCCCGCGCCCGGAACCTCACCGGCTCCGTCGCCGTGCGACGGGGCGTCGTCGAGCGCCGCGACGGCGCCCCCGCGGCCGTGCTCCTCGTCGACGACGTCGTCACCACCGGGTCCACGCTCGCCGCCGCGGAACGGGCGCTCGAGGGCGTCGGGGCCGACGTCGTCGGCGCCCTCGTCGTGGCCGCGACGCCCCCGCCCGGGGCCGTCACGAGACCCGTGACGGACCTCCCGCAGCCACCGGTATACCTCGCGCGCGGGAGGGGTTAGCCTGGGGGTCCCACGCGGGAGAACAGCCCCGAGACCACGGTCCGGGACGTTCCTCCGTGCGACCCACGAGCGGTCCGGACCGAGCGTCCGGCGGACCCGGGAGGTGGTGCCGAACACGGCGCCCCCCAGGGTGCCCAGACCGGAACTCGGGGCCGCTCGTGAGGCGGCCTCACGACGAAGTGGAGCAACACGATGGAGATCGTCGTCGTCGGCAGGCACACGGAGGTGGCGGACAGGTTCCGCCGTCACGTGGAGGACAAGCTGAGCAAGGTGACCCAGCTCGCACCGGCCGCCCGTCGGGTGGACGTGGAGGTGACCCGGGAGAACAACCCGCGGCTCTCCGAGGTCCGCGAGCGGGTCGAGCTGACCGTGCGCGACAAGGGGCCCGTGATCCGCGCGGAAGCCGCGGCGGACGACCGGTTCGGCGCCCTCGACATCGCGTTGGACAAGCTCACGGAGAGGTTGCGCCGCTCGCGCGACCGCCGCAAGGACCACCGCCGCCGCGCCAACGACGTCCGCCCTGCCGTGGACGTGCGCACCTTCGACCAGGTCGCCGCCGCCGAGACCGTCGCCCCGCCGCCGGCGCCCGTGGCGCTGGCCGAGCCCGGCGACGAGGTCGAGCAGCAGCTCGGCGACTCCCCGGTCGTCATCCGGCGCAAGCTGCACCACGCCGAGCCCATGACCGTGGACGACGCGGTCTACCAGATGGAGATGGTGGGGCACGACTTCTTCCTCTTCATCGACAAGGAGACCGCCCGGCCGTCCGCCGTGTACCGGCGTCGGGGCTGGACCTACGGCGTCATCGAGCTGGACTCGACGGTCGGAGGGGTCGAACCGGTGACCGAGCTGACGTGATCTGACCGGCGGGCACCTTGCCCGTCGGTGCGGTCGAGCCGGTCGAGAAGTTCTGCGCGGGGACGCGTTCACGGGCGCCAGGGCGCCCTCCACTTCGGGAGGGATACGTCCCCGCGCAGAACTTCTCGGCCGGCTCTCGTGCGTCGCCTCGGCTTCGTGCGTCGTACCCCGCCGTCAGCACGTCGGAGTGAAGCGCGGGTGCTGGGCGCTGGGCGCTGTGACCTGTGCTGGCCGCTGTGACCTGTGCTGGCCGCGTGCCGTGTCCTGTCGGTGGGGGTCGGCAGGATGGGCGGGTGGACTCCCTCTCGCTCGCGCAGGCCCGCCGTGTCGCCCTCGGGGCCCAGGGGCTGCACCGGCCGCGGCCCGGTGGCGCGGGCGCGGGCGCCGGCGGCGGGGTGACGATGCGGCGGGCGATGGCGACCGTCGAGCGGCTCAACCTGCTGCAGATCGACTCCGTGAACGTGCTGGCGCGGGCGCACCTGATGCCGCTGTACTCGCGGCTGGGGCCCTACGACGTGGGGCTGCTGGACCGGGCGTCGGGGCGGGCGCCGCGCAAGATCGTCGAGACGTGGGCGCACGTCGCGTCCTACGTGCCCGCCGAGACGTACCCGCTGCTCGACTGGCGGCGGCGGGACTACCTGGGGGAGGCCTGGGGCACGATCTCCGGCACCCCGCTGGCGCACGCCGCCGAGCTGGAGCTGGTGCGCGGGATGGTCGCCGACCGGGGGCCCGTCACCGCGCGCGAGATCCACGACGAGCTCGTCGCGCACGGGCACTCCGGCCCGCGCTCGCGCGAGGAGTGGGGCTGGAACTGGACGGCGGCCAAGCGCTGCCTCGAGTTCCTGTTCTTCACGGGCGAGGTGATGTCGGCGCGGCGCAACACCGCCTTCGAGCGGTGCTACGACCTGCCCGAGCGGGTGCTGCCCCCCGCGGTGCGCGCCGCCGGCCCCGTGCCCGACGACGAGGCGGTGCGCCGCCTCCTGGAGCTCGGCGCGCGGGCGCACGGCGTCGGCACCCTCCGGTGCTTCGCCGACTACTTCCGCCTCAAGGGGCCTGCGGTGCGGCGCGCGCACGCGGAGCTCCTCGAGGAGGGCGTGCTCCAGCCCGTCGAGGTGCGGGGCTGGGCCGAGAAGACCTTCCGCCACCGCGACGCGCGGCTGCCGCGCCGGGCCGAGGCCCGCACGCTGCTCAGCCCGTTCGACCCGCTCGTGTGGGAGCGCCGCCGGCTCGAGGCGCTGTTCGACGTCTTCTACCGGATCGAGATCTACGTCCCCGCGCCGCAGCGGGTGCTCGGGTACTACGTGCTGCCGTTCCTGGAGGGCGACGCGATCACCGCGTTCGTCGACCTCAAGGCCGACCGGCAGGCCGGGGTGCTGCGCGTGCAGTCCGCGCACCCCACGGCGCACGCCGGGCCCGGCACCGCCGCCGCGCTCGGCGCCGAGCTGGACGTGCTCGCGGGCTGGCTGGGCCTGGAGACCACCGGGGTGACGCCCGCCGGGGAGCTCGCGCCCGCGCTCGCGGACGCCGTGCGCGCGGCATGACCCGCGCGGCATGACCCGCACCGCCACGGCGGCGCTCGTAGGATCGGCGCGTCACGACGTCGGGCGCGCCGGCGTCGGACCCGGATCGGGAGCAGGTCGGGATCGCCGATGACCACCGCCGTGCTGTACCTCGCCGCCGCGCTCGTGGGCGGGCTCGCGGCGACGTTCCTGCGCCTGCCGCCGCTGGTCGGGTTCCTCGCCGCGGGGTTCGCGCTCGGGGCCGCGGGGGCGCCCGACCTGCCCGGCCTGGAGACGGTCGCGGAGCTCGGGGTCGCGCTGCTGCTGTTCGCCATCGGGCTCAAGCTCGACGTCCGCTCGCTGCTGCGGCCCGAGATCTGGCTCACCACCCTCGTCCACCTGGTGCTGACCGTCGCGGTGGCGGTCGGCTTCCTCGGCCTGCTCGCCGTCGTCGGCATCCGTCTGCTGGCCGACGAGTCGTTCGGCTCGCTGGCCCTGGTCGGCCTCGCCCTCTCCTTCTCCTCCACAGTGTTCGTGGTCAAGGTGCTCGAGGACCGCTCCGACACGACGGCGCTCTACGGCCGCATCGCCGTCGGCGTGCTCGTGGTGCAGGACGTCGTCGCCGTGGTCTTCCTCGCGGTGTCCACCGGCGAGCCCCCGAGCCCCTGGGCGTTCGCGCTCGTCGCGCTCGTGCCCGGCGCGTGGGTGCTGCGGCGCGTCTGGGACCGCGCCGGGCACGGCGAGCTGCAGGCGCTCTTCGGCGCGTTCGTCGCGCTGGTGCCCGGCTTCTGGCTGTTCGAGATCGCCGGGCTGTCCGGTGACCTGGGGGCCCTGGTCATGGGGGCGCTGCTGGCGGGGCACCCGCAGTCCACCGAGCTGTCGCGCTCGCTGCTGACGGTGAAGGACCTCGCGCTGGTCGCGTTCTTCCTGCAGATCGGGCTGCACGGCATGCCCGCCCCGGTCGACGTCGCCCTCGCGCTCCTGCTGCTGCTCATGCTGCCCCTGCAGGTCGCGGTCTACGCGCTGCTGCTGTGGCTGATGCGGCTCCGCCGCCGCACGTCCTTCCTCGCCGGGCTCGCGCTCGGCAACTTCTCCGAGTTCGGCATCATCGTCGTGGCCTTCGGCGGGACCGCGGGCCTGCTCGACGAGGAGTGGACCGTCATCGTGTCGCTGGCCGTCGCGGCCAGCTTCGTCGTCTCGGCGATCGTCAACCGTCGCGGCGTCGAGCTCGCGACGCGGCTCACGGGGCTCCTGCCGCGCCGGGACGTCGACAGGCTGCACCCCGACGACCGCCCGGTCGACATCGGCCAGGTGGACGCCGTCGTGCTCGGCCTCGGGCGCGTGGGCTCGGCCACCTACCGGCGGCTGCGCGACGTGCACGGCCTGTCCGTGATGGGGGTCGAGCACGACCGCACCCGCGTGGCCGCCCTGCGCGACGAGGGCATCGCCGTCGTCCCCGCCGACGCGACGGACACCGAGTTCTGGGCGCGCGTCAAGCGGGCCGGCCGGGTGCGCCTCGCCGTGCTGGCGATGCCGTTCCACAAGGCGAACCTCATCGCCCTCGCGCGGCTGCGGGCCGCGGGGTTCGGCGGGCGCGTGGCGGCCATCGCGCGGTACGACGAGGACGCGGCGGAGCTGCGCCGGCACGGCGCGGACGCCGTCTTCCACCTGTACGGCGCGGCCGGCGCCGAGCTGGCCGACCGGGCGGCGAGCGAGCTCGCCGCGGGCACGGGCCGCGGAGACGAGGCGTCCTGACGTTCGTCCGTCGCGAACCCGCACCTGACTCTCAGGTGATCGGCCTAGGATGGCTCCGGTGTGACCCAGGCGACGGCGCGGACGAGCGAGCTTCTGCCGCTCCGTCGACCGTCCGTCGCGCCGCACGGTCCCGGACATCCCCGGGGCGCCACCGACCCTGGAGTACTGCGTGCCTGCGATCCTCGAGAAGGTCCTCCGAATTGGCGAGGGCCGGATCCTCAAGAAGCTCAACAGTCTGGCCGAGCAGGTCAACCGGCTCGAGCCCAGCTTCGAGGAGCTGAGCGACACCGAGCTGCACGAGGAGACCGCCCGGTTCAAGGAGCGGCTCGAGCACGGTGCGACCCTCGACGAGCTGCTCCCCGAGGCGTTCGCCGCGGTGCGCGAGGCCGCGCGCCGCACGCTGGGTCAGCGGCACTTCGACGTGCAGCTCATGGGTGGCGCCGCCCTGCACCTCGGCAACATCGCCGAGATGAAGACCGGTGAGGGCAAGACGCTGGTCGCCACGACGGCCGCCTACCTCAACGCGCTCGAGGGCAAGGGCGTCCACGTCGTCACGACCAACGACTTCCTCGCGAAGTACCAGGGCGACCTCATGGGCCGCGTCTACCGGTTCCTCGGCATGACGACCGGCGTCATCGTCTCGGGCCAGTCGCCGGAGGAGCGCCGCAAGCAGTACGCGGCCGACATCACGTACGGCACGAACAACGAGTTCGGCTTCGACTACCTGCGCGACAACATGGCGTGGTCGCCCGACGACCTCGTCCAGCGCGGCCACCACTTCGCCGTCGTCGACGAGGTGGACTCCATCCTCATCGACGAGGCGCGGACCCCGCTCATCATCTCGGGCCCGGCGTCCGGCGACGCCAACCGCTGGTACACGGAGTTCGCCAAGGTCGTGCGCCGCCTGAACGTGGACACGGACTACGAGGTCGACGAGAAGAAGAAGACGGTCGGCGTCCTCGAGCCGGGCATCGAGAAGATCGAGGACTACCTCGGCATCGACAACCTGTACGAGTCGCTCAACACGCCGCTCATCGGCTTCCTCAACAACGCCATCAAGGCGAAGGAGCTGTTCAAGCGCGACAAGGACTACGTCGTCCTCAACGGCGAGGTCATGATCGTCGACGAGCACACCGGCCGTATCCTCGCCGGCCGCCGCTACAACGAGGGCATGCACCAGGCCATCGAGGCGAAGGAGGGCGTGGAGATCAAGGCGGAGAACCAGACGCTCGCCACGATCACGCTGCAGAACTACTTCCGCCTCTACAACAAGCTCGCGGGCATGACCGGTACGGCCGAGACCGAGGCAGCCGAGTTCCAGGGCACGTACAAGCTCGGCGTCGTCCCCATCCCGACCAACCGGCCGATGGTCCGCATGGACCAGGCCGACCTCGTCTACAAGAACGAGGACGGCAAGTTCAACGCCGTCGTCGAGGACATCGTCGAGCGGCACGCCAAGGGCCAGCCGGTCCTGGTCGGCACCACGAGCGTCGAGAAGTCCGAGCTGCTCTCGGGCCTGCTCAAGCGGGCCGGCGTGCCGCACAGCGTGCTCAACGCGAAGGAGCACGAGCGCGAGGCGTCCGTCGTCGCGCAGGCGGGCCGCAAGGGCGCCGTCACCGTGGCGACCAACATGGCCGGCCGCGGCACCGACATCATGCTCGGCGGCAACGCGGAGTTCCTCGCCGTCGCCGAGATGGCCGAGCGCGGGCTCGACGCCGCGGAGGACCCGGAGGAGTACGAGGCCGCCTGGCCCGACGTCCTCGAGAAGGCCAAGGCGGCCGTGGCCACGGAGCACGAGGAGGTCACCGAGCTCGGCGGCCTGTACGTGCTGGGCACGGAGCGGCACGAGTCGCGCCGCATCGACAACCAGCTGCGCGGTCGTTCCGGCCGTCAGGGCGACCCCGGCGAGTCGCGGTTCTACCTGTCGATGCAGGACGACCTGATGCGCCTGTTCAACTCCGGGCTCGCGTCGTCGATGATGGACCGCGCCGGGTTCCCCGACGACATGCCGCTCGAGTCGAAGATGGTGACGCGCGGCATCCAGAGCGCGCAGTCGCAGGTCGAGGCGCGCAACTTCGAGATCCGCAAGAACGTGCTCAAGTACGACGACGTGCTGTCCCGGCAGCGCTCCGTCATCTACGCCGAGCGCAAGCGCGTGCTCGAGGGCGAGGACCTCGAGGACCAGGTGCAGCACTTCCTCACGGACGTCGTCACGGCGTACGTGGACGGTGCGACGTCCGAGGGCAACCCCGAGGCGTGGGACCTGGACTCGCTGTGGACCGCCCTGAAGTCCGTGTACCCGGTGACCATCACGCCCGAGGACGTGATCGAGGAGGCCGGCGGCGTCGGCAGCCTCAGCCACGAGATGGTCCTCGAGGAGCTGCTCTCGGACGCCCGCGTGGCGTACGCGGCCCGCGAGGAGTCGCTCGGCGAGGCCGCGATGCGCCAGCTCGAGCGCCGCGTGGTGCTCTCCGTGCTGGACCGCAAGTGGCGCGAGCACCTCTACGAGATGGACTACCTCAAGGAGGGCATCGGCCTGCGCGCGATGGCGCAGCGCGACCCCCTGGTCGAGTACCAGCGCGAGGGCTTCCAGCTCTTCCAGGCGATGACCGAGGCCATCAAGGAGGAGTCGGTCGGGTTCCTGTTCAACCTCGACGTCCAGGTGCAGCAGCCCGGGGGCCCCGGTGCGCCCGGTGCCCCGGTGATCTCCGCGGCCAGCGCCGCGGCGGCGGCGCAGTCCGGCGCCGGTCAGCTCGTGGGCGGCGGCGCGGCGTCGCCGGTCGCCGAGCCCGTCGCGGAGCCGGAGGCGCCGGCCGAGCCCGAGCCCGCTCCGGCGGCGCCCGCGGCGGACGCGGAGCCGGTGCTCCTGGCGAAGGGCCTCGAGGCTCCCGCGCCGCAGCGGCTGTCGTACTCGTCCCCGAGCGAGGACGGCTCCACCACGACGTCGGGCGGCGCCACGCGCCGGTCGCGCCGGGACCTGCACGGCGAGGCGACGGCGGCGACCAGTGACGGCCGCACCTTCCCGGGCACGCCGCGCAACGCCCAGTGCCCCTGCGGCTCGGGCAAGAAGTACAAGGTGTGCCACGGCGTCAACGAGGAGTGACCCGGACGGCATGACTTTCCGGTGAGCACGGAGCCCCGACCCGCGATCGCGGGCCGGGGCTCCGTCGTTCCCGGTGTGCCGGTCGTCTCTGGGGCGAGGGCCGTCAGCCGACCTCGAGCACGGCCACCCGCCAGGTCCCGCGCCGCGCCTCGAGGCGGACGGCGGCGGCGCGCACCCGGCCGTCGTCGTCCAGCACCACGGTGGCCTCGGCGACGTCGTCGCCCAGCCGGACCAGGCGGACCCGCCGCACCTGGACGGGCCGGTGCTGCTCGGTGTGCCGCACGCCGTCGTGGGCGAGCCCGATGCGGGCGCGCTCGGCGAGCTGGTCGCGCACCTGCGGCGTCACCCAGCGGGCGAGCTGCGCCGACGGGCGCTCGCCACGCAGCACCTCGACGGCCGCGCGGACCACCGCGCAGCACTGCGCGGTGGGGTCCGGCAGCGGTGCGGGCTCGCTCTCGCGGAGCGGGCGCTGCGGGACGTCGGCGTCGTCGTCGCCGGACCGGCGCACGCCCTCGGCGCCGACGCGCACCCGCCGTACCCGGGGCCCCGGCCGGGTGCTCGCCTCGGGGTAGCCCGCCGGGCCGCGGCGTGGCGGGGCGGAGACGCGGAGCGGGCGGTGGCCGGTGCCCTCCTCGGGCGTCAGGTCCGTGGGCGTCAGGTCGGTGGACGTCGCGCCGGCGGGGGGCGCGGTGCGGGGCGGCACGGCCGGCGCCGTGGTCTCGGCGGGAGTGGTCGTCGCGGTCATCATGCCCTCCGGTGGGTGCGGGGTGTCGTGGACGGCGCGGGCCGTCAGGCGGGGGCGCTCAGGACCTGGCCGGGCAGGATGCGGTCGGGGTCCGCGCCGACGACCGCGCGGTTGGCCTCGTGCCACCGGGTCGCCTCGCGCAGGATCTCGGCGTCCGAGGGGTGGCCGCCCAGGGCGTCCCGGGCGATGTCCCACAGGGTGTCGCCGCGCAGCACCACCCGCGTGCCGTCCGCGTCCGGGGGAGTCGTGATGCGGACCGGGGTCGCGCTCACGGGCTCCGCGCGCTCTTCGTCGTCGGGGTCCGCGGTGGACCCGGTGGACCCGGCGGACCCGGTGGACCCGGTGGCCGCGGCGGTCACCGTCTCGTCGGGGTCCTCCACCGGCACCTCTCCCAGGGCGGTGGCAGCGGGGTCGTGCTCGTCGACGACGGCGCCCCCGGCCGCGCCGGACGTGGACTGCCAGCCGAGGTCCAGGACGACGGAGGCCTCGGCCCCCGCCGGCTCGGCGGGAGGCGTCTCGGCGGCGAGCGCGGCGGTGGGGGCGAGGGTGAGCCCGGCGCCCACGCCCACCCCGACGGCGGAGCGGACGAGGCGCCGGACGGCGGCCGGCGCGAGGCGCTCGACGACGGCCTCGCCCGCGCGCCAGCGGCGCCCGAGCCGCACCGCGGCGACGCAGGCGAGGGCGACGACCCCGCTGAGGAACAGCCAGGCGGCGGCCACGAGCCCCGCGGCGAGCACCGCGAGCTCCACCCACCCGTCGATCGCGAGGCCGGCGGCGCCCTCCGGCGTGCGCGGCGCGAGGGACAGGCCGCGCAGCGCCAGGGACACCCCGGCCACGCAAGCGACGAGGGCGAGGACCGTGAGGCGGCCGAGGCCGTGGCCGTCCCGCGGGTTCCGGGTTCCGCTGCTGCCGGACATCAGGTCTCCTTCGTCCCACGCTCCCGACCGAGGATCACGTCTGGTGATGTCAGTTGATAGCGATTGATGCTGTCTGATGGTCGATATTGAAGCGGACTGGTGCCGGTCTGTCTACCCGGGCATCCTGTGGGCACCGGCCGCACGACGAGAGGAGCCTCATGACGGGCACGGGTCCGGCCAGGTGGGAGCTGCTCTTCGCCGACCTCGAGGCACGGTTCGACGCCGAGGCGGCGGCGGAGCGCGAAGGTGCCGTGGCGGAGCTGACGCGGGCGGAGCAGGCGTCGATCCCGCTCGTCGACCGGCTGCGGGCGGCGACCGGCGCGGTGCTGCGGCTCGAGCTGCTGGACGGGGAGGGCATCGAGGGGCGCGTGGCCCGGGTGGCGCACACGTGGGTGCTCCTCGACGGGCGCCGAGCCCGCGGGCGGGTGCAGCACCTGGTGCCGCTGCCCGCGCTGGCGGCGGTGGTGGGGCTCGGCCGGCACGCCGTGCCGTCGCGCGCCCGGACCGACGGGCTGGGGCTCGGCCACGTGCTGCGGGGGCTGCAGCGCGACCGCGCCCGGGTGCTGGTGCGGACCGTCGGGGGCTCGGCCACCGGCCGGATCGGCCGGGTGGGCGCCGACCACCTCGACGTCGAGGAGACGGACCGCGCGCGGCCGGTCGTGCGCACGGTGCCGTTCGGCGCCGTGCTGCGTGTCAGCGAGGCCTGAGGGCGGCCCGCCGCCGGCTCAGAGGTCGCCCGACGCGATCCGCTCGCGGGTGCGGGCGTACTGGTGCTCGATGTACTCCTCGAGCTTGCTGGCCTCGACCCGCCACACCTTCTTGGGGCCCACCTGGATCGCGGGCAGCTCGCCCGAGCGCACCAGGGAGTAGGCCTGCGTGCTGGAGATGTTCAGCATCTCCTGCACGTCGGCGAGAGAGAGGAACCGGCTGGTCATACGGGCATTCTGGCACAGCGCTGATCGCGGATGGCAGCAGTTGTCCACAGTGGATGCTCGAAGCACACATGGGGTCGCCGATGATAGGTTCCGCCGGGCGCGACGCTGCGCCCCAGCCCAGACCCCGGAGGACGTCCGTGAGCACCGACCCCATGCCGGCACCCGTCGCCGCCCGACTGCGCCGCCCCACCTGGCGCGACCCCCGGCTGGTGGTCGGCGTCGTCATCGTCGCCGCCTCCGTGGCCCTCGGGTCGTGGGCCGTCTCGTCGGCGGGGCGCACCGTGCCCGTGTACGTCGCGGACGGGACCCTCACGCCCGGCGAGCCCGTGGACGTGTCCGGCCTGCGCACCGTCGACGTGCGGATCGGCTCGGGGACCGAGCTGTACGTGCGCGCGGACCAGGAGCTGCCCGAGCAGGTGGTGGCGCTGCGCACGGTCGACGACGGCGAGCTCGTCGCGCGGTCGGCGCTGGGGGACGCGGCCGACGTCGACGTCCGCTCGGTCTCCGTGCCGGTGGACCAGGCGATGTCGGCACGGGTGACGGCGGGCGCCGTCGTCGACCTGTGGGCGGTGCCCGAGGCTCCCGCCGGCTCGGACGCCCCGGCCGCCGAGCCGACGCCGCTGGTCACGGGCGTCGTCGTGGAGCAGGTGGACGAGGCCGGCACGGGGCTCGTCGTGTCGGACGGTGCGACGCTGCACGTGCTCGTGCCTGCCGACGACCTGCCTGCCGTGCTGGCGGCGCTGGCCGAGCCGGGGCGCGTCACCGTGGTGCCGCAGGCCGGGACCGGCGTCTGATGGCCGCCGCGGTCACCGTGCTCTGCGCGGTGCGGGGCGGGGCCGAGACCGAGGTCGTCGTCGCGCTCGGTGCGCCCGGCTCGGGGGCGACCGTGACCCGCCGCTGCGGCGACCTCGCGGAGCTCCTGGCCGCGGCCGCGGCGGGCGCCGGGACCGTGGCCGTCGTGTCCGCGGACCTCGCCGGGCTGGACCGCGAGGCGGTGGGCCGGCTGCACGGCGCCGGCGTGCGCGTCGTCGCGCTCGGTCACGACGCCGCCCACGTCGCGCGCCTGCAGGGGCTGGGGGTGGACGGCGTCGTCGAGCGGTACGACGAGGCGGCCCTGCTCGCGGCGGTGCGCGAGGCCGCCGTCATGCGCGTCGGCCCCGGCGGCCCGGGCGGGGAGACCGTCGACCTCGTCCTCGGGGCGACCGGCCCGGCCGACGCCGTCGACTACCTGGTCGCCGACGGCGCCGACGACCTCCTCGCGGACGACGCCGGGCCGCGGCACGGCCGGGTGGTCGCGGTGTGGGGCCCGGTCGGGGCGCCGGGCCGCACGACGACGGCGCTCGAGCTCGCCGCCGCCCTCGGCGGCCTCTCCGGACGGCGCAGGAGGCACGGCCGGAGGCGTCAGGACGCGCCCGCGTCGCGCCAGGACGCCGTCCTGCTGGTCGACGCCGACACCTACGGCGCGTCCGTCGCGGCCCGGCTGGGCCTGCTCGACGACACGCCGGGGCTCGCCGCCGTCGCCCGGTCCGCCGGGCAGGGCGCGCTCGACCTGCCCACCCTCGCCCGGCAGAGCCCCGTGGTGGGCGGGAGGCTCCGGGTGCTGACCGGGATCACGCGCGCGGCGCGGTGGCCCGAGCTGCCCGCCAGCGCCGTCGAGGTCGTGCTGGAGCGGGCCCGCGAGCTCGCCGACTGGACCGTCGTGGACTGCGGCGCGCTCCTCGAGGCCGACGAGCTGCTCATGTACGACACGCACGCCCCGCAGCGGAACGCCGCCACGCTCGCCGCGCTGCAGGCGGCGGACGTCGTGGTGGTGGTCGGTGCGGCCGACCCGGTCGGGATCCAGCGGCTCGTGCGCGGCCTGGAGGACCTGCGCGACGTGCCGGTCCCCGTCGCGGGGGACCGGGTCGTCGTCGCGAACCGGGTGCGGCCGTCGGCCGTGGGCGCCCACCCGGAGAACGCCGTGCGGGAGGCGCTGGCGCGCTACGCGGGGGTGGAGGAGGTGCACCTCGTCCCGGACGACCCTGCCGGGCTCGACGGCGCGCTCCTCGCCGGGCGCACGCTCGCGGAGGAGGCGCCGGCGTCCCCGGTGACGGCGGCGTTCGAGGCGCTCGCGGGCCGGGTGCGGGCGACGGTGCCGGCCGCCGTCTGAGCGGGGTCCGACCGCCGCCCGGCCAGGTGCGAACGCCCAGGTGCGCGCGGCCGGGCGCCCGGGGCGGCAGACTGTGCGCATGCGCATCTACGTTCCCGCCACGCTGGACGAGCTCGAGGGCGCGGCCGTGGCCGCCGGAGGCGCGCGCTGGGACCTCCCCGCGCGCCGGGCGCACGCCGTGACCCCGGCCCTGGTGCGCGAGCTGGCCGACGAGGACGAGGAGAGCCGCGAGTACGAGGCGTTCCTCGCCGCCGCGGATGACTCCCTGGCCCGGATCGCCGCGCGACGCGGCGTCGCCCCGCTGCGCGTCGTCGTCTCGCTCGACGTGCCCGACGCCGCCGTGGCCGCGGCCGACGACGCCGAGGAGCCCAGCGCGGTGGACGTCGGCGCGCTGGACGGGGTCGCGGTCGTCGCCGTCCACGTCGACGAGCCGGAGGCCGCCGCCGACGTGCGGGCCGTCCTTGCCGCTGCCGACGAGGAGAACGACGCCGAGCGCACGGGTGGCGACGGTGCCCTGTCCGAGGACGCGCTCGACGCCGCGCTCCAGCGCGTGACCGACCGCGACCTGCTCTGGTACGACCCGACCGAGATCCCCCAGATCCCCCGCCCCTAAAGCGTTGTGGGGGGGGGTTTTGTCCCTTTTCCGACGTTTAAACCAGTCCAACACCCACCCCCCACCAAAGGGGTCACGACGCGCAACGATAAGTTTCTTCGCGGGGTGG
>NZ_JBSGUW010000018.1:81452-95390 GCF_053608125.1 Isoptericola sp. NPDC055063
GCTTACGTTGGAACAACCCAACAAACCCCCCCAGTCCCCCCCCCCCCGAGAGTTTGGGGAGTGGTTGTGGGCCTCTGTCGAAAGAGGAAAAGGGGCCAAAACCCCCGCTCACAACGAGGGGCTCAGCCGAGGTAGACGAGGGTCTCGTCGTGGAGGTGGCCGTTGGTGGCCAGCGCGTTGCCGTGCCACGGGCCGGGGGCGCCGTCGAGGCCGGTGAAGCGGCCGCCGGCCTCGGTGACGATGGGCACGAGGGCGGCCATGTCGTAGACCTGGAGCTCGGGCTCGGCGGCGATGTCGGCGGCGCCCTCGGCGACGAGCATGTACGTCCAGAAGTCGCCGTACCCGCGGTTGCGCCAGACCTCGCGCGTGAGGTCGAGGAAGCCGTTGAGCTTGCCGTGCGCCTCCCAGCTGGTCGGCGACGAGTAGGCGAACGAGGCGTCGGAGAGGGTGCTCACGCCGGAGACGGACAGGCGGGACGCCGACGCGAGCGACTTGCCCGTCCAGGCGCCGGAGCCCTTCGCGGCCCACCAGCGACGACCGAGCGCGGGTGCGGAGACGAGCCCCATGACCACCTCGTCGCCGTCGGCCAGCGCGATGAGCGTGGCCCAGACGGGCACGCCGCGCACGAAGTTCTTGGTGCCGTCGATCGGGTCGATGATCCAGCGCCGGGCGCCGCTGCCGGCGGAGCCGTACTCCTCGCCGACGATGGCGTCGCGCGTGCGCGCCCGGTGCAGCTGCGCTCGGATGAACTCCTCGGCGGACCGGTCGGCGTCGCTCACGGGGGTGTTGTCGGGCTTCGTCTCCACGCGCAGGTCGAGGGCCTTGAAGCGGGACATCGTGATGGCGTCGACCTGGTCGGCGATGACGTGGGCCAGGCGCAGGTCGTCCTCGTACGTGCGCGCGGGGCCGCTGGTCGGGCTGGGAGACGGCTGGGTGTACGACACGGTCACACGGTAGCGGTCCGGCGGCGCCGCGCGGGCCCGGCGCGCGGTGCGCGGACGAGCCCGGGCCGCGGCCGTGTCGGGGTGGGCGCCTAGCGTGGCCGCATGACCCCCGCAGCGGAGGGCGCGCGTCCCCGGGTCGTGCTGTGCACGACCGCGAGCGTCGACGGCCGCGTGACGACGGCGCCGGCCGAACGGCTGCTCGACGCCGACGTCCGGCGCCGCTGGGAGTCGGTGTGGCCGCCCGACGTCGCCGGGCTCCTCGAGCGCCGGCACCGCTGGATCGAGGAGGAGCACGCGCCCACGGTGGCCCTGGAGGGCAGCGGCACGTTCGTCGCCCCGGACGCGCCGTCGCCGTGGGCGCCCGTGAAGGGCGACGGCCTGCCCGACGTGGCCGACCACCTGCCCCGCCGCGCGCCGCGCTGGTTCGTCGTCGTCGACGGCCGGGGCCGCGTGGAGTGGGAGTACACGGGCGACGACCGCACGGCGCTCCTGGTGCTCGTCTGTCGCGCCACGCCCCCGGGGTACCTCGCCCGCCTCCGCGAGCTGGGCGTCCCCTACCTGGTCGCGGGCGACCGACGGGTGGACCTTCCCCGGGCGGTCGGCCGGCTCGGCGCGGTCCTGGGTGCGCGGGCCGTGGTGGTCGAGGGCGGCGGGGGGCTGCACGGGGCGATGCTCCGCGCGGGGCTGGTGGACGAGGTCCACGTCGTGGTCTTCCCCGCCCTGGTCGGCGGCCGCGACACCCCGACGTTCGTCGACGGGCCGCCGCTCGCATCGGGGGAGGCGGCCGTCCCGCTGCGGGTGCGCTCCGTCGAGCGGGGCCCGGACGGCAGCACCTGGACCCGGTACGACGTCGTCCGGGACTGAGGTCGGGGGCGGACGGTCAGGCGCTCACGAGGGCGAGCAGCTCGGCGGTGGTGCCGCACTCGCCGAGGCGCGGGAAGAGGCGCTCGGTGGAGTGGCGGTGGTCCTCGGCGGACCGGTCGCCCATGGCGTCGGTGACGAGGGAGACGTGGTACCCGTGCTCGTGCGCGGCGCGGGCGGTGGACTCGACGCCGATGCTCGTGGCGATGCCGGCCAGCACCACCTGCGTCACGCCGCGCCGCCGCAGCTGCAGGTCGAGGTCGGTGCCGTAGAAGGCGCCCCAGTTCCGCTTGGTCACGACGATGTCCGACGCGGCGGTGTGCAGCGTCGGGGACAGGACGTCCCAGCCGTCGGGGCGCGCGCCGCCGCGGGGGGCGTCGGTGCGGCCGGGCACGGCGTCCGCGCCGTCGGGCGCCGCGGTGACGCGCACGAGGACGACGGGCAGGTCGCGGGCGCGGAAGGCGCCGGCGAGCTCGACGCTGCGGGCGAGGACGGCGTCGGCGGGGTGCGGCTCCACGGGCATCGCGAGGATGCCGGCCTGCAGGTCGACGACGACGAGCGCGGTGCGGGGGTCCAGGGCGGTGAAGGTCATGCGGGGATCTCTCCGGGGGTGGGGACGGACGGGGTCGTGGGGGAGGCGGGCCGGCGCCGCAGGGAGCGGTCGACCAGGGTGAGGACGAGGACGGCGGCGGCGCAGCCGACCATCGCCAGGGCGAGGTCGTGCAGGCCGGCGGTGGTGGGTCCGCCCGAGTAGAGGGCGGCGATCGCCGCCGTGGAGACGAGCGCGCCGATGTACATGAAGGTGCGCAGCAGGCCTGCGGCGGCGCCGACGGACGCGCTGTCCGCCTGCTGCGCGAGGGCCTTCTGGTTCGCGAGGCCGGACAGGCCCTGCATGCCGCCGATGCCGACCCCGGCGACGACGAGCACCCACGTCGGGCTGTCGGGCTGCACGACGGCGAGGACGGCGCCGCCGGCGAGCAGGGACGCCGCCCCGACGAGGAGCGCGGCACGGACGGGTGCCCGGCGGCCGGTGGCCGACGCCACGGTGACCGCGACGACCGACGTCGGCAGCATGAGGAGCCCGGCGGCGGCCTCGCCGAGGCCGCGGCCCTGCTCGAGCCACTGCACGTACCCGAACATGAACGCGTACGTGGCGGTGGCCGTGAGGAAGGCGCGGGCGTAGGTGAGCAGCAGCGGGCGGTTCCCGGCCAGCAGCCGCAGGTCGATGAACGGGTGCGCGGTGCGCAGCTCGTGGCGGGCGAAGGCGGCGCCCGCGACGGCGGTCACGGCGAGCACCCACCACGGCGTCGCTCCGACCAGGACCAGCATCATCGAGGTGAGCGCCGCCGCGAACAGGGCCACGCCGGCCACGTCGAGGCGGGTCGCTACGGAGGCGCGCGCGGAGCCGTCGGCGATGGGCAGGTCGGTGCCCGGCACGCGGGGCAGGCGCAGGCCCCCGAGCACGAGGCACGCGACGGCGAGCGGGACGTTGACGAGGAAGATGGCGCGCCAGCCGCCGAGCCCCACGAGGAGTCCGCCGAGCGTCGGCCCCACGATCATGACGACCTGGTTCGTCACCGCCAGGACGGTGAGGACGGCGGCGGTGCCGCGCCCCTCGCCGGACCGGTCGGTGGCCCGCCGCACGAGCGACATCGCCGCCGGGTAGGCCGCGCAGGTGCCGAGCCCGAGCAGCGCGCGGGCGAGGACCAGCAGGCCGAGCGTGGGCGCGAACGCGCCGAGCAGCCCGGCGACCCCCACCAGCGCCGTGCCCACCAGGTAGGGGCGTCGCGGCCCGACGAGGTCGACCACCCGGCCCACGACGGGCTGCGCCACCGCGGTCACCAGGTAGAGGGCCGTCACCAGCCAGACCGTCTGCGCGGCCGGGGCGCCGAACGCGATCCCGATGGGCACGAGGGCCACCGAGATCATCGACGAGTTGATGGGGTTGAGCAGCGAGCCCAGCGCCAGCGGCAGGGTGAGGCGCGTGTCGTAGCCCTCGGGCGCGGCGGTGGCCGGGCGGGAGGCGGAGCGGTGCAGCAGCGTCACGGGCGGGCGGCCCCCCGGGGGAGCGCGGCGTCGGCGTCGTCGAGCAGCGTGCGGTCGAGGAGTGCCAGCACGGACGAGACGGTGGCGAGCTCCTCGCCGGTGAGCCGCTCCTGCAGGGCGCGGGTCAGCCACTCCTGCCCGGCCGAGCGCCGGCCGTCGACGAACGCACGGCCGTCGTCGGTGAGGGACACCACCTGGCGGCGGCCGTCGGTGGGGTCGGGGTCGCGGCGCACGAGCCCGCGCACGTCGAGGACGCCGAGGGTGGCGCCGAGCGACTGGGGCCGCACCCGCTCGGCGGCGGCGAGCGCGCTCGGCGACGCGGGGCCGTGCTTCGCCAGCCGCGACAGCAGTGCCGTCTGCGACGGGGTCAGCTCCTGGTTGTCGCTCAGCTCGATGAACCGGCGGCGCAGCCGGCCGACGAGCGAGCGCAGCTCGCGGGCGGCGTCGGCCGCCGTGTCGGGGCGCGGGGCGGGGGCAGGGGAGGCGGGCACCCCTCCACGGTAGAACTCATCAGCCCAGACTGACAAGTCTTGCCTGACGAATCGTCCTGAACGTTGTGGGCAGGTCAGTCGGCCGAGTGGCGCGCGGTCAGCAGGCGCCGGAACGACGCGACGCGGGCCTCGCGGGCGGGGCGCTCGTCGTCGGACGACGCCGCGAGCCAGTCGTCGAGGGCGCAGTCCGGCGCGTCGGCGAGGTGCGTGCAGCCGCGGGGGCAGTCCGCCGCGACCTCGGCGAGGTCCTCGAACGCCTGCAGCAGTTGGTCGGTCTCGACGTGCGCCAGCCCGAAGGACCGGACGCCCGGGGTGTCGACCACCCAGCCGTCGTGACCGCCGTCCGGCCCGACGGGCAGCCGCAGCGCCACCGCGGACGTGGACGTGTGGCGGCCGCGCCCGGTCACGTCGTTCACGACGCCGGTGGCGCGGTCGGCGTCGGGCACGAGCGCGTTGATGAGCGTGGACTTGCCGACCCCCGAGTGCCCCACCAGCACCGACGTGCGGCCGGCGAGGCGCTCGCGGACGGTCTCCACGCTGGCCGGGTCGTCGCGGCGGGTGACGACGACCTCGACACCGATCGGTGTGTAGAGGTCGCGCAGCGGCGCCGGGTCGGCCAGGTCGGACTTGGTCAGGCACAGCAGCACGTCCATGCCGGCGTCGTAGGCGGCGACGACGCAGCGGTCGATCATGCCGGTCCGCGGCTCGGGCTGGGCCAGCGCCGTGACCACGACGAGCTGGTCGGCGTTCGCGACGACGATCCGCTCGTACGGGTCGGTGTCGTCCGCCGTCCGGCGCAGCACCGACGACCGGTCCTGGATGCGCACGATCCGCGCCAGGGTGCCCTCCTCGCCCGAGGTGTCTCCCACGACGTCGACCCGGTCGCCGACGACGACGCGGGTGCGGGTGAGCTCGCGCGCCTTCATGGCGAGCACGGTCCGCTCGTCCGGCGTGCCGTCGTCGACCATGAGCGTGTACCGCCCGCGGTCGACGCCGGTCACCATCCCGGTGACGGCGTCGGCGTGCTCGGGCCGCTGCTTGGTGCGGGGGCGCGAGCCGCGCTTCGAGGGGCGCGCGAACTGCGCGTGCTCGTCGACGGCGCGCCGGGCCATCAGGCCTCGACCCCGCGCGCGCCCGCGGCCGGCCCGAGCATGCGCAGCCACATCGCGTCGAACCCGGGCAGCGTCTTGGCGGTGGTCGCGACGTTCTCGACCCGGACGTCGGGCACGCGCAGCCCCAGGACCGCGGCCGAGGTCGCCATGCGGTGGTCGGCGTACGTGCGGAACAGCCCGCCGTGCAGGGGGCGCGGCGTGATGACGAGCCCGTCGCGCGTCTCCTCCGTCTGCCCGCCGAGCCGCGTGATCTCCGTGGCGAGCGCGGCGAGCCGGTCGGTCTCGTGCCCGCGCAGGTGGGCGATGCCGCGCAGGCGGCTGGGGGAGTCGGCGAGCGCGGCCAGCGCGGCGAAGGTCGGCGCGAGCTCGCCCGCGGCGCGCAGGTCCAGGTCCACCCCGCGGATCTCGCCGGTGCCGCTGACGCTCACGACGTCGCCGTCGCGGCGCACGTCGGCGCCGAGCCGGGCGAACAGGTCGGGCAGCAGGCCGCCGGGCTGGGTGGTGTCGGCCGGCCAGCCGGGCACGCGCACGGTGCCGCCGCCGACCAGCGCGGCGGCCAGGAACGGGGCCGCGTTGGACAGGTCGGGCTCGACGCGCACGTCGCGCGCCGCGACCGGCCCGGGGGAGACCTGCCAGATGCCGTCGCGGGAGTCGTCCACCACGACCCCGGCCTCGCGCAGCGTGGCCACGGTCATCGCGATGTGGGGCAGGCTCGGCAGCGTGGTGCCGATGTGCCGCAGGGTGAGCCCGCGCTCGTAGCGCGCCCCCGCGAGCAGCAGCGCGGAGACGAACTGGGACGACGCGGACGCGTCGACGTCCACGGCGCCACCCGCCACCCGCCCGGTGCCGTGCACCGTGAAGGGCAGGTGCGTGGGCCGGTCGCCGGCGGCGTCGGTGACGCGCACGGCGAGCGCGCGCAGCGCCTCCAGGACGGGGAGCATCGGCCGGACGCGGGCCTCCGGGTCGCCGTCGAACCGCACCGGTCCGGCGGCCAGGGCGGCGACGGGTGGCAGGAAGCGCATGACGGTGCCGGCGAGCCCGGCGTCGACGTCCACGTCGCCCCGCAGCGCGCCGGGCGTCACGCGCAGGGTGCTCGGGTCGCCGTCCTCCTCGATGCGGGCGCCGAGGGCGCGCAGGGCGCCGATCATGAGGTCGGCGTCGCGCGAGCGCAGCGCGCCGCGCAGGGTGCCGGGGCCGTCGGCGAGCGCGGCCAGCACGAGGAGGCGGTTCGTCAGGGACTTGCTGCCCGGCACCTCGACCGTCGCGTCCAGCGGGCCCGTCGCGACCGGTGCCGCCCAGCCGTCGTCGACCGGCCCGCCGGCGTCGTGGGCGGCGGGGGCAGGGTGCGGCGGCACGGCGGCTGTCATGGCACCGAGGCTAGTTCACCGGCCGGTCACCGGCCGCGGCGTCTCGCTCGTCGCAGGGCGTCCGCGGGCGGCTCAGGCGGCCTCGGAGAGCTTCGCCCGGACGGTCGCCGCCTCGGCCTTGGCGGCCGCCTTCGCGGTCTTGGCCTTCGCCTCGGCGGTGCGGGCGGCGTGCTCGCGCGCCTGGTGCACGCGGTAGGAGACGCCCGGGCGGCCCTCGAGGTCGATGCCGGCGATCACGGCGGCCCCGACCTTGCCGAGGTCCTTGACGAAGGCGGCGGTGCGCAGGCTGCGCTCGGCGCCCTTGCTCGTGAACGGCTGGTGGGCGACGGCGAGCGGCGCGGTGAGGGCGGCCAGCGCGAGGGCCGCGGTGCGCGGGGTGCGCCCGACGGCGAGGAGCAGCCCCGCGGCGGCCGTCGCGGCGCCGTGCGCGCGGACCAGCAGCCCGAGCTGGCGGTCGCTGAGCGGTTCGGCGCCGGCGGCGTCCGTGACCAGCGCGGCGCCGTCCCGGGCGGCGTCCACGTGCTCGGCCGGGTGCAGTGCCGCCTGGATCCCGTCGTAGACGAACGGGGCGGCGAGGAGGGGGCGGGCGATACGGCGCAACAGCATGGGGCCACTGTGGCAGAGGCGCCATCGGCATGCGCGGCGACCGGCGGGCGCGCCGCCGCGTGCGGTCCGTCCCCGCCCGGGGGAGGCGGGTCAGGCGAGCGGCGCACCCTCCCACCAGTCGGGGTGCGACCGCGGCGGCCGGCGCGAGCCGAGCCCGTCGCGGCGGACCGTGCGGACGAGGCGCGCGGCGTACGTGGCCGTCAGCAGCAGGGCGAGGATCAGCAGGATCGTGGTCATGGCAGTAAGTCTTCGTGCATCGCACTCCTGCCACGAGTGGCAGAAGTGCCAGGATGCATCGACATCCCGCCATCGCCGTGGGACGCTGGTCGCATGATCCGCACCGTCGCCGCCGTCGTCGTGCCGGGTGTCGCGCCGTTCGAGCTCGGTGTCGCGTACGAGGTGTTCGGCATCGACCGCACCGACACCGGCGGCCCGGCGTTCGACTTCACCCTCTGCGCGCCCGAGCCCGGCCCCGTGATGACCAAGGGCGGCTTCCCCGTCGTCGTCGAGCACGGTCTCGAGGCGCTCGAGGACGCGGACCTCGTGGTCGCCGTCGCCTACGGCATCGACGACGCCGGCGAGGGCGCGCTGCCGGAGGCCTACCTCGACGCGCTACGCGCCGCCCACGAGCGCGGCGCCTGGCTGTTCGCGATCTGCTCGGGCGCGTTCACCCTCGCGCGGGCGGGCCTGCTCGACGGCCGACGGTGCACCACGCACTGGATGTACACGGAGCGGCTCGCGGCCGAGGTCCCGACCGCCGTCGTCGACCCCGACGCCCTCTACGTGGAGGACGACCGGGTGCTCACCAGCGCGGGCACCGCCGCCGGCATCGACGCGGCCCTGTACCTGGTGAGGTCCCAGGTGGGCCCGGACGCCGCCCGCGCCGTCGCCCGCCGGATGGTCGTGCCACCGCAGCGCGAGGGCGGGCAGGCGCAGTTCGTCGTCGACCCGCTGCCGCGCGAGGGGGAGTCGCTCGCCGGCCTGCTCTCCTGGATGCGCGAGCACCTCGCCGAGGAGCACACCGTGGCGCGCCTGGCGCGCCGCGCCGCCCTGTCGGAGCGGACCTTCGCCCGCCGGTTCCGGCAGGAGACGGGCACGACGCCCGCGGCCTGGCTCGCGCGGCAGCGGGTGGCCCGCGCGCAGGAGCTGCTGGAGTCGACCGACGCGCCCATCGACGAGGTCGCGCGGGTGTGCGGGTTCGGCAGCGCCCCCGTGCTGCGCCACCACTTCGCCCGGCAGCTCGGCACCAGCCCCGTCGCCTACCGCCGCCGGTTCGCCGCCCCGGTCGCGTCCTGAGCCCGCCCGGGGCGGGAATGCGCGGAGGGCCGCGGCGGTTGGCACTCACGTGAACACCCGCACCTCGCCGACGGCCCTCGCGGCCGTCCCCGACGCCGGACACGAGTCCGTGCGGCTGTTCGCCGTCCCGGCCGACGCCCTGACGGCGAGCACCCCGCGCCGGGCGGCCGGCAGCACCAGCCAGCAGACCCCGTGGATCGGAGGACCCCTCCCCGTGCCTGGACTAGGCTCGACGGTGATGACCCAGGATCTGGACCCGGCAGGCGGTGACCCGCTGCACGGGAGCACCGGGAGCTCCCCGGACAGCGAGGAGATCCCCGAGGACACGGAACGTGCCCCCGAGGGAGAGAGCAGCGCGGCACGCGCCGCCCGCTTCGAGGCCGACGCCCTGCAGTACCTGGACCAGCTGTACTCCGCCGCGCTGCGCATGACGCGCAACCCCGCGGACGCCGAGGACCTGGTGCAGGAGACGTTCGCCAAGGCGTTCGCCGCGTTCCACCAGTACAAGCCGGGCACGAACCTCAAGGCCTGGCTGTACCGCATCCTCACCAACACGTTCATCAACAGCTACCGCAAGAAGCAGCGCGAGCCGCAGCAGTCCCAGGCGGAGGACGTCGAGGACTGGCAGATCGCCCGCGCCGCGTCGCACACGTCGCAGGGACTGCGGTCGGCCGAGGCCGAGGCGCTCGACCGGCTCCCGGACTCCGACGTGAAGCGCGCGCTGCAGGAGCTGCCCGAGGACCGGCGCATGGTCGTGTACTACGCCGACGTCGAGGGCTTCCCCTACAAGGAGATCGCCGAGATCATGGGTACGCCGATCGGGACGGTGATGTCCCGGCTGCACCGCGGGCGCCGGCAGCTGCGCGAGCTGCTCGCCGACTACGCCGCACAGCGTGGCCTGGTCCCGGCTCGTGGAGGAGCGTCATGACCGACCCCGTCACCCCCATCCCGCACGAGCGTGCCGAGGGTGAGAACGAGTGCGAGCACGCCCTCGTCCACCTCAACGAGTACCTCGACTCCGAGATGACCCCCGAGGACGAGCAGCGGATGCGCGCGCACGTGGCGCACTGCTCCCCGTGCCTCGCGGAGCTGAGCATCGAGGAGCTCGTCAAGCAGCTGGTCCGGCGGTCCTGCTCCGAGCGCGCTCCGGAGACCCTCCGCGTCCGCATCCACGCGCAGCTCACCGTGATGTCGACGGTGCAGTAGCGGCTGCGCCGAGGTAGTACGAAAAACGCCGAGGTAGTTCCGATGGGGTCGTGGCCAGGGGCCACGCCACCGCCGGAACTACCTCGGCGTTTTTCGTACTACCTCGGCGTGTCAGGCGTTGGGACGCTTGCCGTGGTTCGCGCCGTTGCCCTTGCGGCTACGACGCTTGCGACCGCGCTTGCTCATAGTGGTCTCCTCACGAAGGATGGACGAGGGGTCGGGCCCATGGTCCCACACCGGAGGCCCGGGGTCGGAATCCGGGGGATCCCCGATCCGCCGTCGCGCCGGCCTCTGCCAGGGTGGTCCCGTACCCAGCACAGCCCGAGCAGCACAGGGAGTCTCATGAGCACGGAGTCGTGGGCGGTCGCCGCCCCGCAGACCATCGACGTCGAGCAGGCGACGGGGGTGACGCTCCGCCTGCAGGACGGGCGCGCCGACGTGGTCGCCGACCCGGCGGCCACCGGCGTGCGCATCGAGATGATCGAGGTCGGGGCGAAGCCGCTCCAGGTCGTGCGCGACGGGGACCGGCTGCGCGTCGGCTACGAGTCCTCGGTGCTCGACTCGGTGATGGCCAAGCTGCGCAACCCGCGCCAGAGCGAGCGCGCCGTCGTGCGCGTCGTCGTGCCGGCGGACGGCGCGGTCGACGTCGGCACGCTCGGCGCGGACGTCGAGGTCACGGGCGGCCGGAGGGTCGCGGTGAAGACCGTGTCCGGCGCCGTGCGCACCACCGGCACCACGGGCCCGATGTCGCTCAAGACGGTGTCCGGCGCGATGTCGGCGCAGGAGCACACGGGCGACGTGACGGGCTCGAGCGCGGCCGGCTCGATCGCCTTCTCGGGCGCCCTCGCGCGCGTCTCGCTGAGCACGGTGTCGGGGGCCGCGACCGTCACGGCCACCCAGGCGAGCCCGATGATCACCGCCAAGACCGTCTCCGGCGCGATCGACCTGCGCCTGCCCGCCGGCACCCCCGTGAACCTCAAGGTGCGCGGCGCGTCCGGTCAGGTGGTCCTCGACGGCTCGGTGCTCCCCAGCGCGGGTGCCACCCTGGTCGTGGACCACGGCGAGCAGCCCGCCGACGGCCGCAGCGCCGCCTACCTGTCCGCGACGGTGACGTCCGCGCACGTCACCGTCGACCGTCGCTGACCGACGCCCGCGGGCGTCGGCGAGGAGGACCGATGACCGCACCGTCCGCACCCCACGTCGCCCTGCTGACCGACGCCTTCGAGCGGATCGTGGGGGAGGGCCGCCGCGTGCTGCGGGGCGCCTCCGCCCAGGTCCTGGGGTACCGCCCCGTCCCGGAGGCGAACACCGTCGCCTGGCTCGTGTGGCACCTGACGCGGGTGCAGGACGACCACGTGGCGGACGTGGCGGGCGTCGAGCAGCGCTGGACGGCGGGCGGCTGGGCCGAGAAGTTCGGCCTGGCGTTCGACGTCGCCGACACGGGCTACGGCCACACGCCGGAGCAGGTCGCGGCGGTCCGTGCCGACGCCGCGACGCTGCGGGGCTACCTCGACGACGTGCACGCCGCGACGACGTCCTACCTGACGACGGTGACGGCAGCGGACCTGGAGCGCGTGGTGGACACCCGCTGGGACCCGCCCGTCACCCTCGGGGTGCGGCTCGTCAGCGTCGTCGGCGACGACCTGCAGCACGTCGGCCAGGCCGCGTACGTGCGCGGCCTGGCCGAGCGGGCGGGCGCCTGAAGCCGTGGCGGGGACGAGTGGCGGAGCGCTCCGGCGCCGGTTCCTGTGGCTGCTCCAGCACACCCTCAACCGCTGGACGACGCGGGTCGCGAGGTCCGGCCGGGGGCCGTTCTCCCTGGTGCGGCACGTCGGGCGCACGACCGGGAACGTGTACGAGACGCCGATCATCGTGGCGGCCGTGCCGGGCGGGTTCGTTGCCGAGCTCACGTACGGCGAGGACGTGAGCTGGTACCGCAACGTGGTCGCGGCGGGCGGCTGCCAGCTGCTCGTGCGCGGCCGGGTGCGGCGGGTCGTCGCGATCGAGCCCTACCCGACGGAGGCGGGGCGGCGCGCCTTCGGCTTCCCTGCGCGGCTCGTGCTCCGGCTGCTGCGCCGTCGGGAGTTCCGGCTGCTGCGCACCGCGCCGTCCGGCACCCCGAGGGGTTGACCCTCACTCGTCGGCGGGCAGCCCGAGCCAGGAGTGCCAGCCGGTGTGCAGCACGAGCCACGCCATGAGGCCGTAGCCGGCCTGCCCGGGGTAGGTGGTGCCGTTCGTCGCGAGGTCGGCCAGCCACTGCTCGTGCTGCGCCAGCGGGGTGTAGGTGTCGACGTACGGCACCCGGCGCCGGCTGGCGACGTCCGAGAAGGCGGCGGACAGCTCGGCGATCCGGCCGCCGTCCTCCGGGCGGCCCGGCGGCGGCCCGACGACGAACGCCGGGATCCGGCTCGTCTCGGCCACGTCGAGGATGTTCGCGAGGTTCAGCCGCGAGCGTGCCACGGAGAGCGACGAGGCCACGTCGTGCCGCCCGAGCGCCACCACGAGGCGGTTCTCGCAGGTGTCCTCCGGCCCGAACCGCGACTCCGTCTCGGCCTGCCAGCGCGCGCCGAGCGCCGAGCTGGTCTCGCCGGGCACGGCGAGCGTGAACGCCATCGCCGGCCGCCCGAACCGGGTGCGCGCCATGACGCGGCCCGTGCACCCCAGGGCGCGGGCGTCCCCGACGCCCACGCTGAGCTCGTCGCCCACGACGCAGATGCGCACCTCGGTCTGGGTCACAGAGCCTTCACCGTCCAAGTCCTGTCTCGCAGTTGCGCGGCCATTCTGCCCGCGGCCCGGCCGGGTGGCAGGATCCCACGCCGCGCGGCCCTCCCGAGTTGTCAGGGCCACAGCGAGGTATACGTGCCCGTGGCCCTGACAGGTCAGAGCAGGGTGGCGCCCCAGCGCACGACGTGCTCGTCGCCGGGCGCGAGCCGCACCAGCCGGTCACCGGTGTTGAAGGCATCGGCGACGCAGCTCATCGGCTCCGCCGCGAGGCCGAACCGCTCGTAGCCGGCGATGTGGTCGCCCGAGCAGACCTGCCAGCAGTCCATCGAGCCGTCCATCCAGATGGCCGCCGTGCGCCCGTCCGGGCACCCGAGCCGCGCCCAGGAGAGGCCGGCGTCGTCGCGGGTCGCGTCGACCCACGCGTCGTCGAGGTCCAGCCCGGCCATGGACCGGGTCTGCCGCAGGTCGTAGGGGCCGGCGACGGCCTCGGTGCCGGTGGGCAGCAGGCGGTCGTCCACGGTCACGTGGGTCGTGGCGTCCAGGCTCACGGTGCACGCGTCGAGCGTTGCGCCGCCGGTCGACAGCCAGGGGTGGAAGCCGACGCCGTAGGGCGCGGTCCCGGTGCCCACGTTGCGGGCGCGCGTCACGACCTCCAGGCCCGCCTCGGACACGGAGTAGCGCACCTGCAGCACGAGCTGGAACGGCCAGCCCTTCTGCGCCGGCAGGGCGAGCTCGAGCGTCACCGCGTCGTCGGCGACCTCGACCGGCGTCCATCGGTACCAGCAGACGAGCCCGTGCAGGGCCGTGCCGCGGTCCGGCTCGCTCACGGCGACCTGGTGCGTCACGCCGTCGACGACGTAGGCGCCGTCGCGCAGGCGGTTCGGCCACGGCTGGAGGACGGCGGCGTTGAAGACGGGGACGGGCTCGTCCTCGGCGAAGGGGACGAAGACGTCGCGACCGCCGACGGCGTACTCGCGCACCATCGCACCGACCTCGGTGATGGTGGCGCGGTGCTCGCCGGCGGCGATGCGGAACTGTCGTCCCGACGGGGCGGGGACGACGGGAGATTCTGCGGTGTTCACGCTCACACCGTAGTCGGCACGCCGGATCGTTGCGGGCGACGTAGCGTAGGGGAGCCAGATCTGACGACACGTCCCCTCGCGCGCGAGGGGTCCGGGGCGCCCGCCGCCCAAGAGGAGCCACCCAAAAAAGAGAAGAAGGAGAAAAAAAAGCTCTCCCCCCCCCCCCCCCCCTTTTTTTTCTCCCCCCCCCCCCCCCCCCCCCC
>NZ_JBSGUW010000018.1:95400-96559 GCF_053608125.1 Isoptericola sp. NPDC055063
TGGTTGGGTGTTTGGTGGGGGGGAGCCGGGCTTGCTGCCGCTCCCTCTTGTTGGGGGTGGTTCTTCGCCGTTGGGGGGGGTGGCGCCGCCACCGAACGGGGGAACGATGGAGAAACAGGTGCTCGGCCGCACCGGCCGGCTGGTGTCGGTCGTCGGCCTGGGAACCTGGCAGCTGGGGGCGGACTGGGGCTCGGTCGACGACGACCAGGCCCGGTCGGTGCTGGATGCCGCGTTCGAGTCCGGAGTGACGTTCTACGACACGGCCGACGTCTACGGGGACGGGCGCAGCGAGCAGATCGTCGGCGCGTTCCTCGCGGACCACCGCGACGACGGTCTCACCGTGGCCACGAAGATGGGCCGCCGGATGGACCAGGTGCCGGAGAACTACGTGCTCGCGAACTTCCGCGAGTGGACCGACCGGTCGCGCCGCAACCTCGGCGTCGAGACGCTGGACCTCGTCCAGCTGCACTGCCCGCCCACGGCCGTGTACTCGGACGACGAGGTGTTCGACGCGCTTGACACCCTCGTGGCCGACGGCGTGACCGCCGCCTACGGGGTCTCGGTCGAGACGGTCGAGGAGGCGCTGACCGCCATCGCGCGGCCAGGCGTCGCCACGGTGCAGATCATCCTGAACGCGTTCCGGCTCAAGCCGCTCGAGCAGGTGCTGCCCGCGGCCTCGGCGGCCGGGGTCGGGATCATCGCGCGCGTGCCGCTCGCGTCGGGCCTCCTGTCGGGCCGCTACACGCACGACACCACGTTCTCCGAGGACGACCACCGTACGTTCAACCGCGAGGGCAAGGCCTTCGACGTCGGGGAGACGTTCGCGGGCGTCCCGTTCGACGTCGGCGTCGATGCCGCCGCGCGGTTCACGGAGCTCGCGGGCTCCGCCGCGGGGCAGGACCTCACGCCCGCCCAGGCGGCGATCGCGTGGGTGTGGCAGCAGCCCGGCGTCTCGACCGTCATCCCCGGCGCGCGCAGCGCCGAGCAGGCGCGGCTCAACGCGGCTGCCGGATCCGCCGAGGTGCTCGGCCCGCTGTTCACCTCCGGCGTGCGCGAGATCTACGACGAGGCGATCAGGGAGCACGTGCACGACAAGTGGTGAGGCCGAGGTAGTACAGATCTCGCCGAGGTAGTTCGAAGGGCGGGCCGCATCGGATGC
>NZ_JBSGUW010000019.1:0-62809 GCF_053608125.1 Isoptericola sp. NPDC055063
AGCAGGTGCTGTGGCCGTCGAGGTCGTCGCACACGAGGCGGGTGCGGGCTTCGGTGACGGTGGTGGGGGTGGTGGTGCTGGTGGTGGTGAGGGTGCCGGGGATGTCGGTCCAGGTGCTGGAGCCTTGGACGCGGAAGCGGCCTTGCCAGGTGGTGGTGAGGGTGACGGTGACGTCGGTGCGGTAGGCGTTGCCGTGTTCGTCCTCGTGGGTGCCGGGGTCGGTGCCGGGAGTGCCGAGGCGGGTGTAGGTGTGTCCGACCCAGGTGGCATCGGGGAGCGGGTCGCCGGTGTGCCAGGGGTGTCCGGGGTCGGTGGTGACCAGGGTGGTGCCGCCGGCGGAGTAGGGGTCGTCGAAGTCCCAGGTGAATTCCGTTGGCTCGGCCCGGATGATCACGGGGACGGTGAGCAGCTCGACCTGGCGTTCCTGCGGCGCCGCGCTGGTGTAGGCGGGGTAGTGCACGTTGACGACCATGGGTGGGTTGCCCTGGAGCGTGGCTTTCGGGGTGGGGATCTTCATGGTGCGGAACTCGCGGCGGGCGGCGGCGGCGATGTCGGCGGGGGTGACGCACTGGTCGTCCGTGAGCTGCTCGGGCTTGTCGTAGGTGCCGTCCTCCCGCACGCGCTGAACCCATAACGCGTCGAGGGCATACTCGCCCTCCTTGCACGGCGTCGTGATCTCGGCGATGTCGGAGCCTTCCGGGCAAGCACCTGGAGCCTTGAAGACGTCCTTGAGCGAGTCCAATTCCTCGCCCAATGTCCCGCAGGTCACCGAGTTGGTGCGGGTGTAACGGTCCTGAAGTTCGTCCTTGACGGGCTCGCGGCCCTCAGTGCCCTGCTTCCAAGCGTTGCCGTCAGCGCTGACGTTGACGTTGTCACGGTCGTCATCGGCTGCACCTGCGATCGTCACTGGAGCCTTGGTGCTGGGCGAGGGTTCGGGCGTCTCTGTGATCACAGAGCCAGCGAGCGCCAGGATGACCCCTAGCGCGATCACGGCGCCGACACGAGCAATCGTCATGACTTCGGCTGGTCAGCGATGCCAACAATGCGCCATTGTTTGTCCGCTCGAGCGATCTCCACGCGGTACTTCGTGCTTGTGCGCGGATCGGAGAAGACATCAGCCCCGGATGGATCGGTGACCGAAACGGCAGCGATTGTGGCATCGATGTCGATGGGCCAGATTCCCGTGGTCGCATCTTGTTCGTACGTGTGCGTGACCCGGGCCGCCATTTCGCCGCCATGCCAGACGAGATCGTTGGCGGTGATCTCTCGAGCCTGGTCGACCCGGTTGGCGCAGAATTTGCAGCCTTTGAGCGACATCGACTCGTACTCGGTGGTGTCTCCCGTCTTCATGATGTACGGGTCGAGTTCGAGGAAGTACACCGCCGCAGCTTCGGCGCCGGCGGGGCCGTCGTCGTCCATCGCCTTGGGGCGTTCGGGGGCCTTGACGGTCGGCGTCGGGCTGGGCGTGGGGGATGCGGACGCCGTCGGGCTGGCGCTCGTCTGCGTGGGCTCAGGCGACGGGTCGGCGGGCTGGTCCGAGTCGCAGCCGGCGACGAGGAGCGCGGCGGCCGCGGCGATGGAGGTGGCGGCGAGGATGGCCCGGTTGCGGGTCATGGGAGCTCCCTGTCGGCGGTGACGTCGGGCGTCACTGTAGGCCAAAGGGTCAGATGGTTGCCCGGGTGTCTGTGGACAACCGTGTCTGCGCAGGTGGGCCCCCGGTCGCTCGTCGCCTTCGGGCCAGGAGCCGGCACCAGTTCAGCAGGAGGGGTTGCGCGTCTCCGAGGACCTGTGGTTCATTAGTCGAGTAATGAACCCCTGAACCACTGAACCTGTGTGAGGAGGTCCGCGTGTTCGACGGACCCGAACCCATCTACGTGCAGATCGCCCAGATGATCCGCGCGCAGGTGCTCGCCGGTGAGCTCGCGGAGGAAGAGCAGGTCATGTCGACCACACAGTTCGCCACGACGTTCCGCATCAACCCCGCCACCGCCGCCAAGGCCTTCGCCGGCCTGGTCGACGAGGGCGTCCTGTACAAGCGCCGCGGCCTGGGCATGTTCGTCGCCCCCGGGGCGCGCGAGCGGCTGCTGGAGCGCCACCGCACCGCCTACTTCGACGAGGTGCTCGCCCCCGCGCTCGCGCAGGCCGACATCCTCGGCATCTCGACCGACGAGCTCGTCGCCTACGTGCTCGGCACGAACGGCCACCGCAAGCCCACGACCACCACGGAGGAGTCATGACCCCCGCACCCTTCGGCGCCCGTCTCGACGACGTCGTCGTCCGGTTCGGAGCCCAGCGCCGCATGACCGCGGAGGGCACGACCGTCAAGAACGACGCAGGCACCGCGCTGGACGGCGTCACCCTCGACCTGCGGCCCGGCGTCATCACCGGGATCCTCGGCCGCAACGGCGCCGGCAAGTCCACGCTGCTGTCGCTGCTCGCGGCGTTCAACCGGCCCACCGCGGGCACGGTCCGCGTGGGCCCCGGCGAGCTCATGGAGGACCCGTGGGAGAACCCGTGGGCCACCGCCAACGTCCAGCTGGTGCGCGAGAGCGGCGACCTGATGGACGAGGAGCGCGTCGCGACGTCGCTGAAGTACTACGCCGACCTGCGGCCCTACTGGGACGCCGACCTCGCCGGCCGCCTGCTCGACCTGTTCGAGGTGGACCCGCGCAAGAAGCCGTCCGCCCTCTCGCGCGGCAAGCGGTCCGCCGTCGGCGCCACGATCGGCCTCGCGGCCCGCGCACCGCTGACCGTGCTCGACGAGGTGTACCTCGGCATGGACGCCCCCACGCGGTACGCGTTCTACGACGAGATCCTCGCCGACTACGCCGAGCACCCCCGCACCATCCTGCTGTCGAGCCACCTGGTCGAGGAGGTCGAGCGGCTCTTCGAGGACGTCGTCGTGCTGCACCGCGGCCGCGTGCTCCTCGCCGAGCCGGCGGAGGACATGCAGGCGCGCGGCTTCAGCCTCACCGGCCCGGTCGCCGCGGTCGAGGAGCTCGCCGCCGGACGCCGCGAGCTGCACCGCCAGCGCCTCGGCGCCACCGTGCAGGTGACGATCGAGGGCGCGCCCGACGCCGGCGCCGCCGCCGCGGCGCGCGCCGCGGGCGTCGAGATCGGCTCGCTGCCGCTGCAGGACCTGTTCGTGCGCCTCACCCAGCCGCGGGACGGCGACGGCCAGGTCGCGCCCGCCGCCGCGACCCGGCGCACCCAGGACCGGACGGAGGAGACCCGATGACCGCCGCCACCGTCACCCCTGCCGAGCACGACGCCTTCGCGGCCCGGGCACGCTCCCGCGCCGCGCGCCGCGTCGCACGGTCCGTCGGCTCGGCGACTCTCCTGATCGGCTCCGGGTTCTGGGGGCTCTTCCTCGTCGCCACTGTGGCCGTGCCCCTGGTGGTCCGGCAGGCCGGCGGCGTCATGGGCGGGGGAGCGATGACGGGCGCGGAGTACGCGGCGTCGTGGTTCGCCCTCTCCCTGGGCATGATCACCGTCGCGGGGCTCACCGTCCCGCACCTCGCCGCCGGCGGCACCCGCCGGTCGATGTTCAGCGGCGCGCTGTCAGCGTCCCTGGTCGCGGGCGTCGCGTACGGCGTCGCCTACGCGGTGCTGCTCCTGGTGGAGCGAGCACTCTTCGACGGTCTCGGCTGGACCTGGGACCGGGTTGGCAGCGGGCTGGACGCCGGCGGCGCGTGGGTGGTCGTGAGCGGCGCGGCGGAGGCGATCGGCGTCGTCGTGTACATGCTCGTCGGGATGGCGGCCCAGGCCTCCTACCGCACGCACGGCGTCTGGGCCGGCACCGCGCTCCTCGTGCCCGGCTTCGTCCTCGTCGTCCTGGTCGACCACGCCACGCGCCTGGGGACCTTCTCCGACGCCTTCGGCACTCTCGGCCTCGGCGGCGACCACGCGCCCGCCGCCCTCGGCCTCGCGCAGGCGCTCGTCGTGCTGGCTCTCGCCGCAGGGTGGCTCTGGTGGCAGCTGCGCGACGTCCGCCTGCGGCCGGCGGGGTGAGCGCGATGACCGCAGCCACCACCACGAGCGCGGCCCCCGCCATCGAGGCGCCCGCCCGCGCCCTGCACCGCCATGCGGTGCGCGCGACCCGACGCCGGTACCTGCGGATGCTCGCCTTCGCCGGCGGCTGGTTCTGGGCCGGCTGGGCCGCCCTGGTGATCGGCCTGCCCGTGATCGTCGACCGCTGGGGCGGCGTCGCGGACGGCCTCACCTACGACGCCGCCGGCGGCCCCGTGCGGTGGGTGGCCTTCGCCGTCGGCGTCCTCACGACCGCGAGCACGCTCACCGTGCACGTCGCGGCGGGCGGCACCCGCCGGTCCGTCCTCGAGGGCGGGCTGCGGGCCGCCGTCGTCGCCGGGCCCGTGTTCGGCGTCCTCGCCGTGGCGCTCACCCTCGCCGAGAAGTCGGTCTACGCCGACCTCGGCCGGTACTGGCAGGGCCCCTCCGCGCCGCTGGGCGTGGACACCGTCACCGGCGTCGTCGTCCAGGTGGTGGGAGAGTCGCTCGTCGTCGTCACCTACCTCCTCGTGGGCACGGCCGTCATCGCCGGGTTCCGGCGTGCGGGGATGTGGCGCGGCGCCCTGCTCGTCCTCCCGCTCCTCGTCCCGGCGGCCCTGGCCGACCTCGCCACCCGCACCGGCCTGTTCGGCCTCCCGCTGCGCGGCGGGTACGACTCCGTCGCCGTCGGCGCGGTCGCCACCGTCGTCGGCACCGTCGTCGCCGCGGCCCTCGCCGCCGTCGTCGCGGCGCGGATGCTCCGCGCCGTCCCGCTCCGCCCCTGACCAGCCCACCTGCTCGATCACAACGAAGGAGGCCCGACATGGCCGACCCCGTGGTGGAGGTGCAGCACCTCCGCAAGACGTACGGACCGAAGGTCGCCGTCGACGACGTGTCGTTCAGCGTCGCGGAAGGCGAGATCTTCGGGATCCTCGGCCCCAACGGGGCCGGGAAGACCACCACCGTCGAGACGCTCGCCGGCCTGCGCGACGCCGACGGCGGCACCGTGCGCGTGCACGGCATCGACACGCAGCGCGACCCCGCCGCCGTGCGGGACATCCTGGGCGTCCAGCTCCAGGAGGCCGCCCTGCACGACAAGATCACCGTCGGCGAGGCGCTCGACCTGTTCGCCTCCTTCTACGCCGACCCTGCCGACCCCGCCGAGCTCCTGCGCCTGCTGGACCTCACCGAGCACGCCGGCAAGCAGTTCGCGCGGCTCTCCGGCGGGCAGAAGCAGCGGCTGTCGATCGCGCTCGCCCTCGTGGGCAACCCGCGCATCGCGATCCTCGACGAGCTCACCACCGGCCTCGACCCGCAGGCCCGGCGCGCCACCTGGGACCTCGTGGAGCGTGTGCGCGCCACCGGCGTCACCATCCTCCTCGTCACGCACTTCATGGAGGAGGCCGAGCGGCTCTGCGACCGCCTCGTCGTCATCGACGCCGGCCGCGTCGTCGCCGAGGGCACCCCTGCCGAGCTCATCGACGGGCTCGAGGGCGGCCGCACCGTCGTCGTGCGCTTCGCCGCCGCCGACGTCGACCGCGGCCGCGCCGCGCTCGACTCCCTCGCCGAGCGCGACCCCGACGTGCACCGCGTCGAGGTCGTCGAGGGCACAGGCGGCGCCTCCGCGGAGGTCGCCGTCACCGGCAGCCGCCGCGTGCTGTTCTCCCTCGTCCCCGCCCTCGCCGCCGCCGACCTCGTCCCCGACGACGTCCGCACCGTCACGCGCTCGCTCGAGGACGTCTTCCTCGCCGTCACCGGACGCACCTACGACCCCGAGGCCGCGCCCGCCCTCGCCACCGAAGGAGCCCCGTCATGACCACCGCCGTCCCCGCCGCACCCGCCCGGCCCGCCGGCCGCGCCTGGCGCGGCTTCGGCCGCCTGCTCACCACCGAGGCGCGGGTGTGGCTCCGCGACTTCGCCGCCCCGTTCTTCGGGATCCTCTTCCCGACCGTCATCCTCGTCGGCGTCGGCTTCGCGATCCCCGGTATGCGGGACCCCATCACCGACGCCCCGCCGAGCTCCGTCTGGTACGGGCTCACCCCCATCGCCACCTACCTGCCCACCGTCGTCGCCATGGCCGTCGGCACCGCGTCCCTCACCGTCATGCCGGTGACCATCGCGACCTACCGCGAGAAGGGCGTGCTGCGCCGGCTCTCCACGACGCCGATGCGGCCGCAGGGCATCGTCCTCAGCCACCTGCTCATCAACGTCGGCACCACCGTCGTGGGCGTCGCCCTCGCGCTCGTCGTCGCCCAGCTCGCGTTCGGCATCGCCGTCCCGCAGCACCTCGGCGTCGTGCTCCTCGCGTTCGTCCTCGGGCTGTGCGCCATGTTCTCGCTCGGCATGCTCGTCGCCGCCCTCGCGCCCCGTGCGTCCGCCGCGAACGCCGTCGCCATGTCGCTCTACTTCCCGATGCTGCTGCTCGCCGGGCTCTGGACCCCCGGGCCGATCATGCCCGAGGTGCTGCGCCAGATCGGCCAGTTCACGCCGCTCGGCGCCGCCGCGCAGGCCATGACCACCGGGTGGTTCGAGTCCGGGTTCCCGCTGCTGCAGTGCATCGTCATGGTGGTGTGGACGGCGGTGCTGCTGCCCGTCGCCGTGCGGGTGTTCCGCTGGACGTAGCTCGTTGCCGGGTCCGCGGCTCTTGGCTGGGGTCGGGCGGGAGGGAAGTCCGTGTCGCGAGGCGTCCGTCCGGTCGCTCGTTCCTCGCGACCTCCCGCCAGGCCCGGCCAGCCTCGCGACGCGAGACTTGCCGGTAACGTGCGGCGGATGCGCAGAGTGGCAGAGCTGGCCGGCACGTGGTTCGCGGTCCTGGTGGTGCTGGGCGGGGTGGCGGGGCTCCTGGCCCCCACGGCGCTCGCGCCCATCGCGGCGCAGACGCCGCTGTTCCTCGGGATCATCATGTTCGGGATGGGGCTCACGCTGCGGGGCTCCGACTTCGGGCTGGTCGCCCGCCGGCCGTGGGCGGTGCTGCTCGGCGTGGTCGCGCAGTTCACGATCATGCCGACGCTGGCGTGGGCGATCGGGCACCTGTTCGGGCTCGAGGGCGACGCGATGATCGGCATGATCCTCGTGGGCGCCGCGCCCGGCGGGACGGCGTCCAACGTCATCGTCTACCTGGCGAAGGGCGACACCGCCCTGTCCGTCGCGCTGACGTCCGTGTCCACGCTGCTCGCGCCGTTGCTCACGCCGGCGCTCGTGCTGTGGCTCGCGGGGTCCGCGCTCGACGTCAGCTACGGCTCGCTCGTCACGTCCATCGTGCAGATCGTGCTCTTCCCCGTGCTCGCCGGGCTGCTGGTGCGGACCTTCGCCGGCGGGCTCGTCGAGCGGTACCTGCTGCCGTACCTGCCGCTCGTGTCCGTCGGGGGGATCGTCGTCGTGGTGGCCGGCATCGTCGCCGCCAACGCCGACGCGGTGCTGGGCACCGGGATCGCGGTGGCGCTCGCCGTCGTCGTGCACAACGGCCTCGGCCTGCTGCTCGGGTACGGCGCCGCCAGCCTCGTCCGCCTCGACGAGGCGTCGCGGCGGGCCGTCAGCGTCGAGGTCGGGATGCAGAACTCCGGCCTCGCTGCCAGCCTCGCCACCACGTACTTCACGCCCGCGGCGGCGCTGCCCGCAGCACTGTTCTCCGTGTGGCACAACGTGTCCGGGTCCGCGCTCGCGTCGTTCTGGGCGCGCCGCCCCACCGCCACCACCACCCGCTGACCCGGCCGGGCGGGAGCGAGCACATGAACGGCTCAGGCTCTGTGCGCGTCGCCGCGCACAGGGCCTGAGCCGTGCGATTCCGTGAGATGCCGGGTGAGCCGTCAGGGCGAGCGCGGGGTCACCGCGCCCGCCCCGACAGGTCTCACTTCGCGGCGGGGCCGGTGACGGACACCGACATCACGCCGTTGTTCTTGTTCACGGAGTTCACCGTGATCTTCGTGCCGGTGCCGCCCACGATCACCGAGCCGCCCGGGTTGGCGGGGTCGTAGTAGGCGTTCGGGTCGGTGTCGTCGAAGGTGCTCTTCGCCTTCGTGCCGCCCGCCTGCAGCGTCGTCATGCCGTTCTCGGTCTCCCGGTGCAGGCTGATCTTGTCCATCGTGCCGAGGCCGAAGGTCGCGTCGAACGACTGGATGCGGCTCCGGGCCAGCGTGCCGTCCGACCACGTGAGCGCCGCGGAGTTCGCGTCGACCGGCAGGGCCTGGCCGCCGCCCGGGTGCTTCGACGTGTTGTTGTCGGCGAAGAAGCTGTTCTTGTACCAGACGAGCAGGCCGTCCTGGTAGGGGAACTGCTCCACCGTGTTCGGCTTCGTGAGGGTCCAGCCGAAGTTGTACGGACCCTCCTTCAGCGTCGTGTCGTAGCCGGCGTACTGCCGGTTCTCCGCGACGTAGTAGTGCGAGAACTGCGCCTCGTAGGTGCCGTCCTCGCCGACGATCGTGAAGCCGTCGTTGGTCCAGCCCGCCGCGTCGTCCGCGAAGTCCTCGCTGAGCGCGTCGCCCACGGTGACGTCGTCGACCAGGAAGCCGAGCTCGTTCGTGCCCGGGTCGCTGGTGTAGCGGAACCGCACCTGCACGGACTGGCCGGCGTACTGCGACAGGTCGGCGGACAGGTCCACCCACGCCTTCTCCGACGAGCCGGTGATGCCGTTGTCGGCGTCCGCGGCCGAGAGGTTGGTGGGCACGGTCGCCCACGTCGACCCGCCGTCGGTCGAGACCTCGACGTAGGCGTAGTCGTAGTCCTCCTCGATGGAGTACTGCACCTTCGCGGCCAGGGCGCCGCCCGAGGGCACGGTGAACGCCGGCGAGGCGAGGGTGTTGTTGAGGTCGCTCGCGGAGCCGGAGAACGCGAACTTGCCGTCGATCGGCTCGACGCCGAGGTCGACGTCCCGGACGCCGTCGGGCAGGTTCACGACCACGGCCTGGTTCTTCTTCGTGGCGTGGTAGGACGGCCCGAGGTCGACGTCAGCCTTCTGCCCGGGCTGCACCGTGGTGTAGTCCAGCCAGCCGAGGAACATCTTCTCCGTGGCGCCCATGTGGTTGGGCGTGGTGCCGATCGTCCCGTCGCCGTGGCCCAGCCAGGAGCCGGAGCTCATGAGGTTCCAGAACGCGGTGCCGTTGTCGCCGCCGGCGGTGTCGTAGTAGTCCGGCAGCCCGAGGTCGTGGCCGAACTCGTGCGCGAAGACGCCGAGGCCGCCGTTCTCCGGCTCGGTCGTGTAGTCACGGATCCAGACGTCGGAGTCGCCGATCTTGATGCCGCCGACCTTCGGGAAGTCCGCGGGCCCGACCTTGCCGAGGCCGGCCTGGTTCACCGCCCAGCGGTGCGACCAGATGGCGGACTCCGGCGCGCCGGCCTCCTCGCCCTCTCCGGCGTGGATCGCCTGGAAGTGGTCGATGTAGCCGTCGGGCTCGTTGGTGATGCCGTCGCCGTCCAGGTCGTAGCGGTCCCAGACGTCGAACGACTGCAGGTAGGCGTCGATCTCGTCCTTGGTCTTGCCCTGGGCGATCTGGTCGGCGTACCAGGCGTCCGCCGTGTCCTGGATGAAGCGGGTCATGTCCTCCTGGGACTCGGTCTGCCCGTAGGAGGCCGAGCTGTAGGGGACCGTGACCCAGTCGGACACGTCGCCCTGCAGGTCGAACCGGCCCGAGGACATCTCGTCGTAGACGTCGGCGAACGACTCACCGCCCTGGTCCTTCAGCCCGGTGAAGAACATCTCCTTGTAGTGCTCCTGGGAGAAGTCCGACTCCCAGTAGGTGGAGTTGTCGTCCGCGTCCGGCTCCGCGATCTGGTTGTGCACGGGGCCGGAGGCCGGGGCGTCGGGGAAGCGGTCGTCCGCCTTGTCGCCGAAGTCGACGAGGAAGGTCAGCAGCTGCGCCGTCTCCTGGGTGCCGTACTCGACCCACTGGCCGCCCGGGACCTTGACCGCCTTCGACGCGTTGGCGCCCTTGCCGCGCGTCTGGACGGTGGCCTCGCCGGTCGCGACCCGGTCGACGGCGTCCTGCTTGAGGTCCTGCCGCTTCGCCGCGAGCGGGTCCGGGCGGTCGTCGTCCTTGACGTGCGCCGCGGGGTCGGACGGCGGGGCGTCGGCCGCCGGTGCCGCGGCGGCGATGCCAGGCACGAGGACGGCGGCGGTCAGCAGCGCTCCCGCCGCGCCGAACGCGCTGGTGATACGTGCTCTCACAGCTATTTCCTCCAGGGGTGTCGGAGAGGCCCGGCCGCCGTGGCCGAGCACCGAGTGGCCCGAGACGTGCCCGGGCGAACTGTGGCGTGCACAGGTAACCAGATTCACGTTTCAACCGCTCGACTCGTCCAGGTGTGTCGGGCGACACGTCTCCCGGGCGACCGTGCCGGGCCGCACCGACCGGATCGTGGACGCGGTGGACGAGAGGGGCGGGGGCGACGTACCGTCGTCGCCGTGAACCCCCGTTGGTATTGGCGCTTTACGCCGGCTCCGTGTGCGAAGTGCACGGTGCGGCGGGCGAACGCCTGACCGACACCCTTCCTCCGGAGCCAGCACAGGGCCTGGGACGCATCGCGCGTCCGGGCCCTTCGTCGTCAGACGGGCCGCTCCGGTCGGGCATGGACCCACGGTTCGTCGACGACGCCGAGCCCCATCCCGACCGCCCCGCCGCCGACACCCTCCAGGAGCCCCGCGATGAGCACCGCCACCCCCGCCACCCCGAGCACCACCGACCGCACCGCGCCGTCCGATACCGGCCGGCCGCATACTGACCTGATGGCAGAGACCTCCGACCTGCGGGTCCGCGCGCTCGACCCCCTGCCCGCGCCCGGCGAGATGCGCCGCGAGCTGTCGCTGGGCACCCCCCGCAGCGACCTCGTCACCACGTCCCGCCGCGAGGTGCGCGACGTGCTGCGCGGCGAGGACGACCGCCTGCTCGTCATCGTCGGCCCCTGCTCCGTGCACGACCCGGCGGCCGCGCTCGACTACGCCCGCCGGCTGGCGCCGGTGGCCCGCGAGCTGTCGGACGACCTGGTGGTCGTGATGCGCGTGTACTTCGAGAAGCCGCGCACCACGGTGGGCTGGAAGGGCCTCATCAACGACCCGCACCTGGACAGCTCCCACGACGTGCACCACGGCCTTCGCCTGGCGCGCGAGGTGCTGCTGGGTGTGCTCGACGCGGGCGTGCCCGCCGCGTGCGAGTTCCTCGAGCCGACCAGCCCGCAGTACATCGCCGACGCCGTGACCTGGGGCGCGATCGGCGCGCGCAACGCGGAGTCGCAGGTGCACCGGCAGCTGGCGTCGGGGCTGTCGATGCCCGTGGGGTTCAAGAACGCGACGGACGGCGACGTGCAGATCGCCGTCGACGGCTGCATCACGGCGGCGAGCGAGCACACCTTCTTCGGGGCGGACGCGCAGGGGCGCGCGGCGGCCGTCGAGACCACCGGCAACCCGGACTGCCACGTCATCCTGCGCGGCGGGCGCGGGGGCCCGAACTACGGCGCGAAGGACGTGGCCGACGCCCTGGCGGTGGCGCGCACGTCCGGCCTCGGCGGGGCCGTGGAGGCGGGTGTCGTGGTGGACGCGTCGCACGGCAACTCCGGCAAGGACCACGTGCGGCAGGCGGAGGTCGTGCGCGAGATCGCCGCGCGCCTCGCCGAGGGGGACCGCGACATCACGGGCCTGATGATGGAGAGCTTCCTGGTGGCCGGCGCGCAGAAGCCCGGCCCGCTCGACGGACTCGTCTACGGCCAGTCCGTGACGGACTCGTGCCTCGACTGGGACACCACCGCCGACCTGCTCGCCACCCTCGCCGCCGCCGTCCGCGCGCGCCGGGAGGGCTGAGGCCGGTCGACGTAGCACCTGGTGACGGTTCCCGGCACGGAAGCGTCACCAGGTGCTACGTCGATGCGCGAGTTGACGACCGCGGCCGTTGTCGATCCCTCGAGCGGGTGAAAAACGATGCCGGGGTTCCGCGGAAATGTGCCGTATCGATAGGTTCCGGACGGGCCTGTCCGGGAGGGGCGGCCCGGGCGGCCGCACGACGGCCGCCGCGTGCCGCGACGAACGGTGGACAACGGTGTTTCGACGACGTCAGGCCCTGGCCACGCTCGCGCTCGCGGGCCTTCTCGTGACGGGAGGGGTCACGTCGGCGGGCGCGACCGTCGCCGCCGCCTCCGCGACACCGAGTGGGTCGACGACGGTCGCGGCGCATGACGCCGCCCCGGTGACCCTCGACGGCATGCCCCGCGCGTGGACCGCGCTGCGCAACGGCCTGCCGGCGAGCGCGAGCGGGTTCGGGTTCGACGGGGAGCGGTTCGTCGGGCAGTGCGTCGGGGAAGGCGGTCCGGGGTGTGCGGCGTCGGGCGTGCAGCGCGTGGCCTACGACTTCGGCGACCTGGGCGACCCGGCGGCGCTCACCGACGGCTCCGTGGTCGCCGCCACGCTGTCGCTGCCTGTCGGTCAGGACCAGGGGTGCGGCGTGCCCGGGGTCCGGGTCGACGTCGTCCCGGCGGTCACGCCGGAGACGACCTGGGCCGGCACGGCGGCGAGCTGGCGCGCGACCGGCACGGACCTGTCGGCGGCCGGGTGCGGAGGCGACCGCGTCGTCGAGGTCGACGTGACCGCCGCCGCGCGGCAGGCCGCGCGGGCCGGCCGGCCCCTGGCGTTCGGCCTCGCGGGCGACGAGGACTGCCGCGGGTGCGGCCGGGCGTCCTTCGGCCCCGGGGCGACGCTCGCCGTCGAGCTGCGCCCGAGCGACACCGTCGTCGCGCTCGGGACCCGCGACCCGGAGACGCCGTGCGTGGTCGGCGACGACCGGCCGGCCGTGCGGAGCACGACGCCCCTGCTGGCCGCCGAGCTCTCCAACGACCGGGAGCCGTTCGCGACCGCGATGAGCGCGGTGTTCTCGCTGCGCGACCTGGCGTCCGGCGACGAGCTGTGGCGCAGCGACCCCACGACACCGCAGGCCTCGGGCTCGGTGCACACCGTGCGCGTGCCCGCCGGCGCGCTCCAGCCCGGCGGCACGTACGCGTGGTCCGCGCAGGCGGTGCTTCCGAGCGGCGCGCTCTCCGGGGAGGAGGTCTGCGAGCTCCGGGTCGACGTGCAGGGCCCGGGGGAGACGGTGGTGACACCGGTCGAGGGGTACCCCGCCCTCTATCTCGAGGACCAGACCGCGGGCGGGCTCTTCCAGACCGGCGGCTTCCGGTTCGACGTCCCTGGGTCCGAGGGCGTGGCGTACGTCCGCTACTCGTTCCACGGTGACGCGATGCTGGACCGCGCGGCACCCGGAGAGGTCGTCGAGTTCACGCCGGGCGCCGCCGGCTCGGTCGTCCTGTACACCCAGGCCGTCGACGAGGCCGGGAACGTCGGCCCGCGAGGCGCGTACCGGTTCGTCGTCGCCTCCCCGGTCGCGCAGGGCGGCACGTGGTGGTTCGACGAGCTGGCGGGTACGACGGCGGCCAGCTCGCTCCCCGCCGACCACCCGCTCGCGCTCTCCGGGGCGGACCTGTGGTCGCCGGGCGTGCTCGGGACGCCGGACGATGGTGCGCTGACCTTCGACGCCGGCACCGACGTCGCGACCACCGACGACGCCGTCGTCGACCCGGCGGGCAACGTCACGGTGGCGGCGTTCGTCCGTCCTGCGTCGGACGGGGGCGTGGCCCCCGTCGTCGCGCAGGGCAGCCCTGCCCGCACCGGCTTCGCCCTCGGCACGGTCGCCGACGGGTCCTGCACCTCGCCCACCGGCACGTGCTGGGCGTTCTCGGTGGCCACCGGCGACGGGTCGACGTCCGCCACGGCGGTGTCGACCGTCGCCCCCGAGCCGGAGGCATGGACGTTCGTGGTCGGGATGCGCAACGCGACGACCGGCACCGTGGAGATCTGGACGTGCCCGCTCTCCGGGTTCGGCGACGTCACGCGGACCGGCCAGGCCGCGGCCGCGTCGCTCAGCGGTGGCGCCGAGGGGCCCCTCACGGTCGGGGGCGGCGCCTGGCGGGGGAGCATCGACGGGCTGCGCGTGCTCGACTCGGTCCAGGACGTCTCGAAGCTGCGGCGCTGGTGCTCCGGGGCGCGCTGACGCTCAGGACCAGCCCTCGGCCCCCTGCACCCACGGGCTGACGCGCACGGTGGCCCCGTCGAGCACGTCCAGCTCGGCGGGGCCGCCGCCGTCGGGGTCCCGGGACGTGAGCCGGGCGGGGTGGGCGTCGGGGACGGGGACGACGTCGACAGCGGTCGTCACGTCCGGGTCGTTCGCGGTCGACATCGCGCGCCACTGCACCGTGGCCAGCGCCCGCTCGCCCGGGGGCACGACGACGCGGGCGGGGACGACGCCGGGGTCCGACGGCTCGACCGTCACCTCCTGAGGCGCGCCGTCGGCGTCGCGGAACACCAGGTCGGGGACGCCGTCGAGCGCGCACGGCCGGCCGGACACGTTCTCGGCGTGCACGGCAAGGTACCGGCTGCCGGCGGCGGCGTCCGGCGGGCCGAGCGTGAGGCGCAGGTCGTCCGCCGTGCAGCCCGGGGCGCGGTCGTCCGCCGGCCACGGGACGACGTCGCCGGGCACGGGCGTGGCGTGCTCCGCGGGCTTCGGCGGTGCGGCGTCCCCCACCCAGCCGTCGAGCATGGTCGCGTACCCCGGCTCGGCCAGCGAGTAGGCCACGGGACCGGCCAGCCCGGACGCGCGGGCCGGGTCCTCCAGCCAGCGCACGAGCTCCCGGGCCTCGGGTGACGACGTGGGCACGGCGAGGGCCACGGTCAGCCGGGGCGCCGTCGACGCGGCGAAGGCGGTGTGCGCGACGCCGCCGCGGCCCGAGGTGCGCGCGGCGAGCCCGACCGCGGCGACGTCGGGCACCGCGCCGTAGGAGTCGTACGTCACCGTCCCGTCGGCCGTCCCCAGCGACACCGGGAGGGACTCGCGCGCCGCGAGGCTGGCCAGGCCGGGCAGGCCGTCGGCGTCGGCCGCGTCGGCGGTCGCCGTGCCGACCCGCACCGCGCCCCCGTCCCGCAGGGTCACGGCGGAGGCGACGGCGTCCGTGGCCCGACGGGCCGCCCCGGGGGCCGCGTCCTCGGACAGGCTCGCGGCGGTGCCGCCCTGGATCTCGTCCCGGACGGGCACCGACACCGACACGGGCGGGACCGGGAGGCCGCCGAAGGACCGGGGCTTCCCGACCTCGACCTCGAGCGACGTCGCCAGCTCCGTGCCGGGGACGGCGACGTCCTCGACGACGCCGGCGGCCTTGCCGGCGGCGCGTCCGGCCTCGTCGGCGTCGAGCGCGTCGTCGAGCCGCACCGTCATCGTGGAGCGGGCCACGACGACCCCCAGGTGGGCCGACCCGGCGACCGCGTAGTCCGCTGTCGCGTCGACGACGCCCGGCACGCGCTCGATCTGCCGCTCGGCGGCGCGCAGCTCGTCGGGCACCGGGTCCCAGGGCCGCCAGACGGCGAGCAGCGTCGCGAGGCCGGTCAGCAGGAGGGCCGCCGCCACCAGGGCGGACGTGCGTCGTCGGGTCACGACGGGAGCCTGCCAGAGCAGCCGGGCGGACCTGGGCGCAGCCTGTGCAGATGCGCGGGAGGGTCAGCCCGCGAACGCCTCCAGCTCGGCGCGCGGCACCTTCCGCCGCGACCGGATGAGCTCCTCGACGTCGTCCATGCGGTCCCACACGTTGACGGCCATGCCGGCCTGCACCTCGCCGTCGCGCAGCCAGAACGCGACGAGCTCACGGTTCTCGGCCGAACCGCTGAGCACCACCTCGGTGTCGTCGGCGCGCGGGTCGACGAACCCCTTGTACTCCATGCCCACGTCGTACTGGTCGCTGAAGAAGTACGGCAGGACGTCGTAGGCGGCGTCGTCGCCGAGCATGGCGCGGCCGGCGTGCGCGCCGGTGTCCTGCGCCACGGCCCAGTGCTCCACGCGCAGCGGGCGGCCGTAGTGCGGCGACGGCACGGACGCGATGTCGCCCGCGGCGAAGACGTCGGGCGCCGACGTCCGCAGGGAGCCGTCGACGACGATGCCGCCGCCGAGCTCGCGGCTCCGGAGCTCCAGGCCGGCGGCCGACGCGATGCCGACGTTCGGCGTGACCCCGACGCCCATCACCACGAGGTCGGCCTCGAGGTGCGTGCCGTCCGCCAGCTCGACGCCGTTCACCCGGCCGGACTCGCCGGTGAAGGCGACCACGTCGCCGCGGTGCCGCAGCACCCCGCGCTCCTCGTGCAGGCGCCCGTACAGGGACCCGAGCTCCGCGCCGAGCGGCGCCTGCAGGGGGTGCTCCAGCTGGCCGACGAGGCACACGTCCAGCCCCAGCATCCGGGCGGAGGCGGCGACCTCGGTGCCGATCCAGCCGTCGCCGACCACGACGACCTTGCCCTCGCCCTCGAGCGACGCCGGCAGGAGGATCCCGGCGAGCAGGTCGGCGTCGTCCACCGTCCGCAGCGTGTGCACGCCGATGAGGCTGCGCCCCGGCACCTGCAGCGCGCGGGGCGTGGAGCCGGTCGCGAGCAGGAGGCGGGAGTAGCCGAGCGTCGAGCCGTCGGCGAACGTCACCTCGTGGTCGGCGGGGGAGAGGTCGACGACGGTGGTGAGCGTGCGCAGGTCGATCGCGTGGTCGTCCCACCACCCCGCCTTCAGGGGGTAGATGACGTCGGCCTCGGCCTGCCCCCGCAGGTAGTCCTTCGACAGCGGCGGGCGCTCGTACGGGCGGTGCCCCTCCGAGGTGACGACGACGAGGTCGACGTCGCCGTCCTGCTCGCGCACGGCCTCGACGGCCCGGGCGGCGGCCAGGCCCCCTCCGACGACGAGCAGGGGTGCGGTGGACGACTCGGGCATGGTGACTCCTGACCGGCGGTGACGAGGGCTCGACCCCGACATTTCCACAGTTCGGGGATGCTGGCGACCGTCCGCCCGGGCGAGGTCAGGGCAGCTCGCGGACCGTCGCCATCGTGCGCGCCATGAGCCCCGGGACGTCCGCGTCGCGGACCCCGTCCAGCAGCCACTGCCCGAGCTGGACGGAGGCGTCGACCACCGCCCGCACGCGGGGGGCGCGGCGCGCGGCGTAGGCGTCGAGGAGCGCGTCGTCCCAGGTGTCGGAGCCGGCGAGGAGCTCCGCGAGCACCGTGGCGTCCTCCAGGCCCAGCGCCGCACCCTGGGCGAGGGTGGGCGGGCAGCAGTGCGCCGCGTCGCCCACGAGGACCACCCGCCCGCGGTGCCAGGCGCCGTCCACGACGAGGCGCGAGAACTCGCTGTAGTTCACGGCTGCCGGGTCGGTGAGGGTGGCGGTGATCGCCGGCCAGTGGCCGCCGTACGCGCCGGCGAGGCCGCGCACGTGCGCGAGCGCCTCCTCGGGAGCGGGCAGGGCGCCCGGGTCCGTCACCAGGTACGCGTAGATCGACGAGGGCCCGGTGGGGCAGTAGCCCGCGATGTAGGCGGGCCCGCCGTAGGCAAGGTCCGTGCGGTCCAGCCCGTCCGGGCGCGGGGCGACGGCGCGCCACACCGCCATGCCCGTCGGCTCGGGGACGTCGGGGATGCCGACCGCCGCCCGGGTGCGCGAGCCCACGCCGTCGGCCGCGACGACGAGGGCGAACCGGCGCTCCTCGGTGGTCCCGTCGTCGCCGTCGAGCCGCACGAGGACCCCGTCGGCGTCCTGGTCGAGCACGTGCGCGCGCACGCCCTCGCGCACCCGTGCCCCGCCGGACCGCACCGCGTCCGCGAGGACCCGCTGCAGGCGCGGGCGCTCGGTGCCGAACGTCGCGGGCAGGTCGTCGCCGCCGGCCCGCACGCTCTGCTCCTCGAACAGCACCGTGCCGTCCGGGGTGGTGATCCCGGTGGTGTCGAAGCCGCACCCCGACGCCAGGACGTCGTCCCAGACGCCGACCTCGCGCAGCGCCCGCAGCGCGTTGCCCTGCAGCGTGATGCCGGAACCGGCGGCGGTCGCGCGTCGCGCCTCGACCAGCTCGACGTCGATCCCCGCGCGCCGCAGCAGCACGGCGGTGGCGCTCCCGGCGATCCCGCCCCCGACGACCAGGACGGTGGATGGCTGGCGCATGCGGGATCCCCTGACTCGAGCGGATGGGCGACCGAACCGGTCAAACAGAGGATAGAGGACAGAACGGTCGGACGGGTGGCTAGTGGGTGGTGACGGGAGCCGTGTAGAGGCCCGGTGTGCAGCCCAGCTCTCCGGGCTCCAGGAGGATCCGGTCGAAGTCGGTGAACCGCCACGTAGGTCCGCCGTCCGGCCGCACCGCCACGATGCAGTCGCGCGCCTCCGTGACGCCCACGGCTGCGACGAGCTCGTCCTTCGCACGATCCGCCCGGATGACGTCGACTCCGGGGAAGACCGCTCGGAGAGCCGCCTCCGCGTCTTCTGGGCTCGCGCCGTCGGGGAGCTCGTCCAGCACGCGCCGTGCCTCGTCGCTCGCTCTGACGTCGAGGGACGGTGGCGTCGTCGGCAAGGGTTGAGCAGGCGACAGGTCGGTCGGGCACTCGACCTCGTCGTAGTCGGCGACGTCGTCCGGGTCGGGGGCCCGGACGGCGAACCGCCAGCACGACGTCGAGCTGCCCGAGTCGCGACCCGCGTCGCCCATGACGCTGTCGATCTGCGCCACCTCCACCGAGACGGCGACGTCGATCAGCGCTCCGTCACGGTCGCCAGAGGCCCCTTCCCACGCCAGGGGGACGACCGAGAAGGTCACACCGACCTCGTCCTCCGGCAGCCGGGGCGACACCACGGCACGCCGCTGGACGATCGTGGCGGCGTCCGCGGGTTCGTCGTAGGACGGCTCGATGTCGTCGGCGATCCCGATCGCGATCCGCTCCCCGAGCTCCGCGGCCAGAGCGTCGCCGTCGTCCGCGACGAAGGCGCCGGCCGCGACGCGCAGGGGGCCGTTCACCGCTCTGTCCACGATGATGACGGTCGCGACAGCGGCCACGACCGCCAAGAGCGCGATGAGGCCCAGCATCTTCGCGACGAGGCCGGCCCTGCGACGTGTGCCCTCGGCGTCGATCACGCGACGATCCTGGCGGACCGGTGCCCGGAGCGCCAGCCCCCGCCCAGGTGCGGCTGCGCCCCGACCCGCGCGGCCCAGGCTTCTCCCGACACGTCACCCCCGACCCGCGCACGGACACTGCGGCGAAGGTGCGGTGCCGCTGGGCGGCGCCGCACCGTCGCGGTCGGAGCCGGGCTCAGCAGCTCCTCTCGGGCACGGATCCCGGCCCGCACAGCGGCGGGTCGGCCGCGGGTGCGGAGTCCCGGACGCCCTGCTCCAGCAGGGTGTCGCGCATGAGCTGGTCGCCGTCGCCGTCGAGCCAGCGGTGCTCGAGCATGCTGCCGTCCGCCGGGTCCAGGACGATCACCTCGTGTCCCATCCCCTCGTCGGACGCGTCGCGCTCGATGGCGGTGCCGCGCCGGCCGGAGGCGGTGGTGGCCCGCCCGACCAGCTCGACGTCCGGGATCGTCGCCGCGACCTCCCACAGGGCGCGGCGCACGGCGGGCGGCGTGGGGCTGCTGCCCAGCAGGCTGATGGCCTGCACCCACAGGTCGTGCTCGCTGCCGTAGCCGGACGGGGGGATGCGGTCGAGGAGGTCGTGCCGCAGCTCCGTGGCGTCGGTCGGCAGGTTCTGGAGCTCGTCCCAGGTCAGGGACACCCCGTCGCCGTACATCGGGGCGCCGCCCGAAACCAGGTCCTCGACGAGCACGGTGCCGTCCTCGTCGGTGGACGACCCGTCGCGCATGACGCCGCCGTCGGGGGACAGCCAGATCTCCCTCGTGAAGACGCCGCGCTCGTCCGCCGTCTCCTGGCGCGAGTACCAGTACTGGCCGGGGCCGACCGCCGGCTGCTGCGCCGCGGCGGCCGCGGTCTCCAGGAGCACCGCCTCGGCCGACGACGCGGGCGTGGTGGTGAGCACCCCCGCCGTGACGACGGCCGCCACGGCGGCCGCGGCGGCGGCGAGCCGGACGCCGAGACGCCGCCGGGACGTCGTGCCGCGGCGGACCGTGGGCACCCCGCCGGTCCGTGGCGGGGCGGCCGTGATGCGCTGGAGGAGGGCCTCGGCCCGGATCGCCTCGGCGTCGGTGAGGGTGGGCGTGCCGGGCACGGGGTCGGCCTCGGCGAGCATGCGGAGGACGGGGTCGGACGTCAGCTGGGTGTTCACGGCTTGCCTCCGGGGGCGACGGCGTGCGCGGGGCGTGGTGCGGGGGACGGGTGCGGCACGGACGCGGCGGGGCCGGCGTCGACGTCGCCGACGAAGCCGCGGAGGCGGCGTCGGGCGCGGGTGAGACGGACGGAGAACGCGGCGCGCGTGCAGCCGAGCACCTGCGCCGCCTCCCGCCCGGTGAGCCCGTCCCAGGTGACGAGGGCGAGGACCTCGCGGTCGGCGTCGCCCAGCCGCCCCCAGGCGAGCCGCAGGTCCATGGACGCGGCGGCGGACGCGACGTCGTCCTCGGGCAGCGGGTGCTCGGCGGCGGCGCGCAGCTCGAGGCGGCGACGGCGGCCCTGTCGCCGGCGGTCGTCCGCGAGCAGGTTGCGCGCCACACCGAACAGCCACGGGCGCACCTCGCGCGGCACGCTGTCCCACCGGTCCCACGCGATGGTGAACACCTCGGCGGCGAGGTCCTCGGCGACCTGGTGCTCGACGCGGCGTCGGAGGTAGCCGAGCACGTCGGGATACGTGCTGCGGAACACCTCGCTGAACACGTCCTCGGGGCCCGGCGTCACGGGCTCATCTTCTTCGTCATACCCCTGCATGGTCCGGAGGCGCTCAGGTGCAACACAGGTTTCCTGCGCGGCGTCTCACGTGGTGTAGCCCACCGGCGTCGCACGCGGGCGCGGAGGATCATGCGGCCATGCGATCCGACGACCTCGACCTGGCGCTGCGGGCGGCGCTCTCCGGCGCCGCGCTCGGCCTGGAGTTCTTCGCGCACGTGCAGGACCTCGCGGTCGAGCACAAGCTCGACCGGTCGGTGGTGACCCGGGCCGACCTCGAGGTCGAGGAGGAGGTGCGTCGCGTGCTCCTCGCCGAGCGGCCCGACGACGCGTTCCTCGGCGAGGAGACGGGCGAGCTGGGGTCCGGCCGGCGCCGGTGGATCCTCGACGGTATCGACGGGACGCTCGTCTTCGTCGAGGGCGACGACCGGTGGCAGACGCTGGTCGCGCTCGAGGAGGACGGCGAGGTGACCGTCGGCGTCGCGATCGTGCCCGCGCAGCACCAGGTCTGGTACGCGGCACGAGGTCGGGGGGCCTTCGTCGCGGACGTCGCCGGCGGGACCGTGGTCCGGGAACGGCGCCTCCGCGTCGCCGAGCCGCCGCGGTCCCTCGGGGAGGCGCGCACCGCGGTGCTGCCGCCGGTCGCGATGGTGCCGGCTCCGTACCGGGCCGACGTCGACCGGCTGGTGCCCGCCGTCGAGCCGTCCGTCGACCCGTCGGGGTGGCGGGCGCACGGCGCGCTGCTCGTCGCGGCCGGCGAGCTCGACCTCGCGGTCCAGGTGGGCGGCAAGGTGTGGGACTACGCGCCGCTGTCGCTGATCGTCACGGAGGCGGGCGGCGAGTTCACCGGCGACCGGGGACAGCGGCACCCGGTCACCGGCACCGGCGTGTTCGCCTGCGACGACGCCACCGCCTCGGCCGCCCGCGCCGCCGTCGTCACGGGGTGACGTCAGCGGGTTCCGGCCCGGGCACGGCGTCCGGGGGCAGGGAGTCGAGGACGCGCCGGCGCAGGAGCTCGTACTGCTCCCGGTGGTACCGGGGGGCGTCGGGCGGACGGACGACGACCTGCCCGCCGACCACCGTCTCCTCCGGGCGGAACTGGTCCCCGGTCAGGTCCACGTCCGAGCCGTCCGGCAGCCTGTTCCAGTAGTGGTGCCCGATCTGCGCGCCGTCCACGTGCACCTCGGCGAGGACGAGGTCGCCTCCGAGGATGTCCTGCACGACCAGCGCCGTCATCCCGCACTGGTCGCGGGAGGGCGTGGCCGGGTCCCACTCGTCCTTCATGTGCGGGTAGCAGGTGTCCGGCCCCCAGGCCGCGAGGAAGAGCTCGCGAAGCTCGTCAACGGTGATCGTCATGCCCCGATCCTGGTGGCGGGCACCGACACGACCGCACCGGCACGACCTCACCGCCGCGCGCTGCGGCGTCTTGCTCGGTCCCAGACGAGGTAACCGGCCGCGAGCACCGCCGGGATGCCCGACGCGAGCTGCAGCAGCAGCGGCGGTCCCGGCACGGTGGGCAGGTCCGGCCACCAGGCGGTCAGCTCCTGGAGCCGGGGCACCTCGGCGATCACCTGCGGCACCACCCGGAGGAACGCGATCGTGAGGTTGATCAGCACCCCGACGACCAGCGCCGTCCACGCGGCGAGCCGTAGTCCTGTCTGCGGGTTGTCGTGCCCGCGGTCGACGCCTTCGTGCATCGTGACCTCCTCGGGACGGTCGCACGGTGCGCCGTCGAGGACGACGCTAGGCAGCGCGGAGTCGCGGACCCATCCCGCGCGATGCACTCTTCGTGGTGGTGCAGGCGCTACCTTCTGCCGCTCCAGGCCGTCCCGGCGGAGGTGTTCGCCTACCGTGTGGCGGGAGAGAGACGAGGGCTTCGTGCGGCGCGACACGACACCGTGGACCAGGGCGGCAGGGCGGCTGCTGCCTGCCGTCGAGCTCCTGGGCGGCGGGCTGGTCACGAACGTGCTGGCCTTCGGCGCCACGCTCCTCGTCGTGCCGGTCCTCGTGACGTCCCTGATCGGCATCGGGTACCTCGCCTGGCCGGCCGCGGCCGCCCTGCTGCGCCGTGTGAGCACCATCGAACGGTCCCGCATGGCGCGCGCGGGGGTGCTCGTCCCGGCGCCGTACGGCCTGGCCCGGACGGGCACCCCGCGGTCCGAGGCCGGTGCCCGCGCGTCGGTCGTCCGGGACCCGGCGACGCGGCGCGACCTCGCCTGGTGCGTGCTGCACGGGACGGTCGGGCTGCTGCTCAGCATCCTGACGCTCGTCATGGTCGTCCTCGCGCTGCGGGAGGTGAGCTTCGTGCTGTGGTGGCGCACGGTCCCCGCCGGCGAGGCCGGCACGGCGCTGGGCCAGCCCGTCACGACCTGGGGCGGGGCGCTCGCGGTGCTCGCGAGCGGGATCGCCTGGTCCGTCGCGGTGGTCGCGGTGACGCCCGGCGTGGCCGCGCTCCAGGTGCGGCTCGCGACGTCGCTCCTCGCGCCCGCGCCCTCGGTCGACGCCTCCCTCCGCGTCGCGGAGCTCACGCGCACGCGGGCCGACGCGCTGGCCGCGCACGCGGCCGAGCTCGAGCGCATCGAGCGGGCGCTGCACGACGGCGTCCAGAGCCGGGTCGTCGGCGTGAGCGTCATGCTCGGCCTGGCGCAGCGGCGCACGGCGGCGCTGGCCCCGGGCCCGGAGGTGGGGCCTGCCCTCGAGGCGCTCGTCGCCGCCCAGTCCGCGGCCGAGGACGCCCTGCAGCAGCTGCGCACCGTGGTCCGCGACCTGCGGCCGCCCGTCCTCGCCGAGCGCGGGATCGAGGGCGCGCTCGCCGGGCTGGCCGCGGCGTCGGACGTCCCGTGCCAGGTCGTGTGCGACCTGCCGACGCCGCTGCCCGCGGCCGTCGAGTCCGCCCTGTACCAGGTCGCCGCCGAGGGCCTCGCGAACGTCGTGCGGCACGCCTCGGCCACGTCGTGCGCGTTCGACCTCAGGGTCGTCTCGGACCGTGGCGCGTCCGTGGCGCGCCTGGTGATCGAGGACGACGGTGTGGGCGGCGCGGAGGCCCGCACCGGGACGGACGCGGCCGGCGGGGGCGGGCCGACGACGCCCGGCACGGGACTGCGCGGCATCGCCGCGCGCGTCGGTGCGCTCGACGGCACCCTGCGGATCAGCAGCCCCGAGGGCGGCCCGACGCGGCTGGAGGTGGAGGTGCCGTGCGCGTCCTGATCGCCGAGGACGACACCCTGCTGAGGGAGGGGCTCGCCATGCTCCTCGCCGGCGAGGGGCACGAGGTCGTCGCCGCCGTCGGCGACGGGGAGTCGTTCCTCGCGGCGCTGCGCGACGAGGTCGCGTCCGGCCGCCACGTCGACGTCGCCGTCCTCGACGTGCGCATGCCCCCCTCGCACACCGACGAGGGCATCCGGGCGGCCGTCGCCGCCCGCGGCCTGCAGCCGGGCATCGGCCTCGTCGTGCTGTCCGCCTACGTCGAGCAGGCCTTCGCCACTGAGCTCTTCCAGGCCAGTTCGGGCGGCCTCGGCTACCTGCTGAAGGAGCGCGTCGGCCGTGTCGACGACTTCCTCGAGTGCTTCGCCCAGGTCGCCGCCGGGGGCACCGCCGTCGACCCGGAGGTGATCGCGCAGCTGCTCGTGCAGCGCTCCCGCGCCGACCCGCTCGCGCCCCTGACGCCGCGAGAGCTCGAGGTGCTCGGCCTCATGGCCGAGGGCAAGGGGAACGCCGCGATCGCGGCCCGCCTCGTCGTCTCGCCCGGAGCCGTGCACAAGCACATCCGGTCCATCTTCGCGAAGCTCGGCCTCGCCCCGGACGACGACGCGGACCGTCGCGTCATGGCGGTGCTGCGCTACCTCGCGGCCCGTCGCTGAGGGGTTGCGGCGTCGTGCTCTGACACGCCCGGCTCTGCGACGGGCGGTGCGGGACGACCGCCTAGGCCGAGTGCCGGGGGATCGATCCCGGCGGCGGGCCGGGGCTCTTGGGCTCGTCAGGGGTGTCGTCCGCGGGACGTGAGGTTTCGTCGGGCCGGCGGGCCAGGGCTCTTGGGCTCGTCGACGGGGTCGCCGGCGCGACGTCTGCCGGGGTGCGCGGGAGCCCCGGGGCTCGTCGGTTCGGTGGGATCGGTGTTCTCTGGACCGCTCACGACGTGTCTCCTTCGGACGTGGAGTGCGAGCTGCGCTCGTACCTCGATCCTCGTCCGGTGGCACCATGCCCGCACGGGCGACGACCAGGACACGTCGTGGTGCACACCGGGCGCCCCTCTGTGACCGTTCCGGCGCCCCCCGTGGGCAAGGCAAGAGGCCCTCCGTCCAGCGTTTCCGCTGGTCAGAGGGCCTCTCGGCTGGTCGGGGTGACAGGATTTGAACCTGCGACCTCTTCGTCCCGAACGAAGCGCGCTACCAAGCTGCGCCACACCCCGAAGGACTCGCCCACGCACGGAGAACCGAAGCCCTCCTGCGGAAGCCTGCCCAGAATAGCCGACGATCGGGCCTGGACGAAAACGAGATCCGCCTACCGGGCGGTGAACGTGAGCAACGTCGCCTCGGGGCGGCACGCGAAGCGTACGGGGGCGTACGGCGAGGTGCCCGCGCCGGCCGACACGTGCAGCCAGGCGGAGCCCCGTCCGCCCGTCTCGTCGGGCCGCGGGCCGGGCCAGCCGTGCAGGCCGCTGGCCCGTCGGCGGTCGATGTCGCAGTTCGTGACGAGGGCGCCGATGCCGGGCAGCCGCAGCTGCCCGCCGTGCGTGTGACCGGCGAGGACGACGTCCGCGCCGTCCGCGTGCATGCGGTCCAGCACGCGACGGTACGGGGCGTGCGTGACGCCCAGGTGCAGCACGGCGTCGTCCCCCTCGGCCGGCGCGGGGGCGGGGAACTCGTCGCGGTCGAGGTGCGGGTCGTCCACGCCCACGAGGGACAGGAGGCGGCCGTCGGCCTCGACGACGTCCCGCCGGTTGCCGAGGTCCTTCCACCCCGCGGCGCGCATCGCGTCGGCGAGCTCCTCAAAGGGGAGCTCGGCGGGGCGCGTGTGCGCCACCCGGGTGTCGCGCTTGAGGTAGCGCGCGGGGTTCTTCGGCACGGGGGCGTAGTAGTCGTTCGAGCCCATGACGAACGCGCCCGCCGCGGTGGTGAGCAGCGGCGACAGCGCGTCCAGCAGCGGCCCCAGGGAGTCCCGGTGCGCCATGTTGTCGCCGGTGTTCACCACGAGGTGCGGCTCGAGCGCGGCCAGCGACCGCACCCACGCCACCTTGCGGTTCTGCGACGGCGTGAGGTGCAGGTCCGACACGTGCAGCACGCGCAGGTCGGGCTGGCCCGCGGGCAGCACGGGCACGGTGTGCCGGCGCACCGTGAAGAGCTTCGTCTCCACGTGGGCGTACGCCAGGCCCGCGATCCCGGCCGCGGCGACGCCGCCCGCCACCTGCCAGCCGCTCACCGCGGTCAGTTCTTGCCCCACTCGTCGGCGAGCGCGTCGGTGATCTCGTTCCAGGCGGTGTTCGCGTCGGCGCGGCCGCTGTTGCCCTTGCCGTTGCCGCCGCGGTCGTTGCCGCCCTTGTCGCCGCCCTTGTCCCCGTTGTCGCCACCGGAGTCGCCGTGGTCGCCGCCGTTGTCGCCGTCGTCCCCGGAGTCGCCGCCGTCGTCCGACGTCGAGGGCGGGGGAGCGGTCACGCCGACCAGCTTCGGGTCCGCGGCGCCGAAGTCCTCGACCGGCAGGTCGGCGACGGCCTGGTCCATGTAGGCCTTCCACGCGGGGGCCGCGACGCTCGAGCCGAAGAGGTGCGGGTAGCCCGTCCCGTTCACGTAGATCGGGCCGTGGTAGTGGTCCTCGTTCGGCTTGTCGGCGTTGCCCACCCAGACGGACGTGGAGAGGTTGGGCGTGAAGCCCGTGAACCACGTCTGCGAGGACAGCTGCGAGGTTCCGGTCTTGCCGGCCACGGGGCGCCCGTCGGACAGGCCGCCGCCGAGCCCTGCCGCCGTACCGCTGCTGGAGAAGACCTTCTCCATCGCGTACACCACGGTGTTGGCGACGTTCTCCGGGAGGGCGTTCTTGTCGCAGTGCGCGCTCGGGACCTTGTAGTCCTTGCCGCCGGGGCCCGAGACGGACGTGATGGCGACCGGCGAGCAGTACGTGCCGCCCGAGGCGAGCGTCGCGTACATCGCGGCCATGTTCAGCGGCGACGACTCCTGCGTGCCGATGAGCATCGGCGCGAAGATGTCGATGCTCTTCTCGGTCGGCTTGGTGACCTTGCCCTCCTTGGAGTTGGTCGGCCGGAAGCCCATGTCCCAGGCGGTGCTGCGCAGGTCGCAGAGGTTGAGCTGGTAGCCCATCGCCGCGAACGCGGTGTTGATGGACTTGTAGGTCGCCTCGAGGGCGGAGATGTACCCGACCTCGACGCCCTCGGAGTTCGCCGGGGCCCAGGCCGTGCCGCCGAGCCGGCCGATGCACGGCGTCTGGAAGTCACCGGGCAGCCGCGCGACCTTGGTCGCGTTGACCCGCTCGGACAGCGTGTGGCCCTCCTTCAGCCACTCGGCGAGCACGATCGGCTTGAAGTTCGACCCGACCTGGAAGCCGCCGGACGCGCCGTGGTTCGCGTCGGCCGAGTAGTTCACGCGCGTCGTGTTCTTCCCGCCCGCTGACGGCGTGTACGGGATGTTCTGCGCCATCGCGATGATCTTGCCGGTGCCGGGCTCCACCGAGGCGATGGCGGACTGCAGGCCGCTCGAGTCGTCGGCGGGGACCGCGTCGCTCACGGCCTTCTGCGCGGCCTTCTGCTTCTTCGGGTCCAGCGTGGTGTGGATCTCGAGGCCGCCCCGGTACAGCAGCTGCTGCCGCTCGGCCTTCGTCTTGCCGAACGCCTTGTTGGTGACGATCTCCTTGGTGACGTAGTCGCAGAAGAACGCGGCGTCGCCCGCGGCGCTGCACCCGATCTCCGTGGGGTTCACGTCGAGGGTGTCCTTGACCTTGGTGGCCAGCGCCTCGTCGCGCTCCTGCGTGGAGATGTACCCGAGGCTCCACATCTTCTGCAGCACCAGGTCGCGGCGCTCCTTGGCGTCCTTGCGGTTCACCGTCGGGTCGAAGCGGCTCGGCGACTTCGTGATGCCCGCGATCGTGGCCGCCTCGACGACGTTCAGCTCGGAGGCGTGCTTGTTGAAGTAGTAACGGGCCGCGGCCTCGACGCCGTAGATGCTGCGCGAGCCGAACTGGGCGGCGTTGAGGTAGCCCTGGAGGATCTCGTCCTTGCTCATCGTCTTCTCGAGGGAGATGGCCATCTTCGCCTCGGTGAGCTTGCGGGAGATCGAGTCCTCGCTGGCCTGGATGACGGCGAACTTGTCGCCGTCCTGCAGCGCCTGGTCGATGAGCATGTTCTTCACGTACTGCTGCGTCAGCGTCGACGCACCCTGCGTGGCGTGCCCGGCGACGTTGTTCGCCATCGCGCGCGTCATGCCCTGCACGTCGATGCCGCCGTGCTCGTAGAAGCGCTCGTCCTCGATGGCGATCACGGCGTGCTGCATCGTGTCCGAGATCTCGTCCAGCGGGACGACGATGCGGTTCTGCGCGTAGAACGTGGCCAGCAGCTTCCCGTCGGCCGCGTAGATGCGCGACTGCTGCGACATCGGCCGCGGCTCCAGCTCGGCGGGCACCTCGTCGTAGATCGCGACGGTGCTGTCCGCGGCCACGTTGGCCCCGGCGACGAGCGGGATGACCAGCCCGGCGGCGAGCACGCCGCCGACACCGGCCGCGAGGACGAACGCGAGCAGGAGGGCGACGAGCTGGGTCGCCGGCATCGTGCGCGTGATGCGACGGGGGTCGGATTTGGCCATGCCCACCAGGGTACGGGGTGGGCCTGAGGCGGCACGGCCGCGACGGGCGTCCCGCTGTGCAGATCGTGTGGACCCGTCGTGGGAGCGAGGGGACGGCGGCACCGGCGGTCGCTGGTTACGATCGCGCCATGGCTACCACGTGGGAGTACGCGACCATCCCCCTGCTGATCCACAACACCAAGGCGATCCTCGACCAATGGGGTGCCGACGGCTGGGAGCTCGTCCAGGTCGTCCCCGGCCCCGACAGCACCAACCTGGTGGCGTACCTCAAGCGCCCCTCCGGCGGCCAGTGATGAGCGCCACCTCGCCCGAGGCCCGCCTCGCGGAGCTCGGCATCTCCCTGCCCGACGTCGCCGCGCCCGTCGCGAGCTACGTCCCCGCCGTCCGCTCCGGCCGCTACGTCTACACCGCGGGCCAGCTGCCCTTCGTCGACGGTGCGCTCCCGCTGACCGGCAAGGTCGGCGCGGGCGTCACCCCGGAACAGGCTCAGGACCTCGCGCGCACCTGCGCGCTCAACGGCCTCGCGGCCGTGCGGTCCCTCACCGGCACGCTCGACGGCGCGCGGATCGTCAAGGTCACCGGCTTCGTCGCCTCGGACCCGTCGTTCACCGGCCAGCCGGGCGTCATCAACGGCGCCTCGAACGTCCTCGGCGAGATCTTCGGCGACGCGGGCATCCACGCGCGCAGCGCCGTCGGCGTCGCGGTCCTCCCGCTCGACGCCCCGGTCGAGGTCGAGCTGATCGTCGAGCTCGAGGGCTGATCGTCGAGGCCGTGCTCCTGGCCGCCACCTGAGAGCGGAGCAGACGGAAGGGGCGTTCTTCGCCCGGTCGTAGAAGTTCCCGAAGTGGAGCGCCCCCTGGGGCGCGTGAACGCGACCGGGCGAAGAACGCCCCTTCCGTCTGCGGCCGGCACCGTGACCCGGCGAGGCGCTACCGGGCGCGGCGCTCCAGACGGTCGATGTCGAGGAGGACGACGGCGCGGCCCTCGCGGCGCACCCAGCCGCGGGTGGCGAAGTCCGCCAGGGCCTTGTTGACCGTCTCGCGGGAGGCGCCGACGAGCTGGGCGAGCTCCTCCTGCGTGAGGTCGTGCGCCACGCGGATGCCGTCGTCGTTGGGCTCGCCGAAGCGGGCGGAGAGGTCGAGCAGCGCCTTGGCGACGCGACCGGGCACGTCGGAGAAGACGAGGTCGGCCAGCGTCTCGTTGGTGCGGCGCAGGCGGCGGGCCAGCGCGCCCAGCAGCGTCGTGGCGACGCTGGGGTGCGCGGCGATCCACTGCACGAGGGCGTGGTGACGCAGCTCGTAGACGAGGGCGTCGGAGACGGACGACGCCGTGGCGGTGCGGGGGCCCGGGTCGAACAGCGACAGCTCGCCGAACATCTCGCCGGGGCCGAGGATCGACAGCAGGTTCTCCCGGCCGTCGCTCGACCGGCGGCCGAGCTTGATCTTGCCCTGCGCGATGACGTAGAGCCGGTCGCCGGGCTCGCCCTCGCGGAAGAGGACGTCCCCACGGGTCAGCTCGACAGGGATCATGGACTCGAAGAGCGCCTTCGTCTCCTCGGTGTCCATGTCCGCGAAGAGGGGGGCGGAGAGCACGACGGTGTCGTCCACAGGATTCCTCACGTGGTTCGGGGGCGTCCTTCCCGGTGCGGGGCCGGTCGTCCATATGGTGTCAAGAGGGTGTGTTCCGGTTCTCAGTCTGCCTCACGGGACCAAATCGCGGCGCGGCGAAGCGCCGGGGTGCGGTGTCGGAGGCCGTCTATAGGCTCGGCACGTGCCGACGACGCGCTCCACCACGACATCCGACGAGACGCCCACGGGGGAGTCGCGCGTCGCGCTGGTGCGGCGCGCGCGCCGCATCGACCGCGAGCTCGCCGTCACCTACCCGGACGCGCGCGCGGAGCTGGACTTCACGACGCCGCTCGAGCTGCTGGTCGCGACGGTGCTGTCCGCGCAGACGACGGACGTGCGGGTCAACGCGACGACGCCCGCGATCTTCGCGCGGTACCCGGACGCCGCCGCGTACGCCGGCGCCGATACCGCGGAGATGGAGGAGCTGTTCAAGCCGCTGGGCTTCTTCCGCGCCAAGACGCGGTCCGTCATCGGGCTGGGGCAGGCGCTGGTCGAGCGGTTCGACGGCGAGGTCCCGGGGCGGCTCGACGACCTGGTGACGCTGCCGGGCGTGGGTCGCAAGACGGCGAACGTGGTGCTGGGCAACGCGTTCGGGGTTCCCGGGATCACGGTGGACACGCACTTCGGCCGTCTGGCCCGCCGGTTCGGCTGGACCGACCAGGAGGACCCGGTCAAGGTCGAGCACGAGGTGGGCGCGCTGTTCCCGAAGAAGGACTGGACGATGCTCAGCCACCACCTCGTGTGGCACGGGCGGCGGCGCTGCCACGCGCGGCGGCCGGCGTGCGGCGCCTGCCCGGTGGCGCGGTGGTGCCCGTCGTTCGGCATCGGCGAGACCGACCCGGTCGCCGCGCAGAAGCTGATCAAGCCGGGGCCGCGCGGCTGAGGACCGAGGGGTGCCGAGGCTCCGGACTCGGCGGACCTGGGCTCAGCGGGACTGCGCGAGCGCGTGCTGCAGCCAGTCGGCGAGCAGCTTCCCGACCTCGTCGGGGGCCTCCTCGGGCAGGAAGTGGCCGGCGCCCTCGACGAGCTCGTACCGGTAGTCGCGGGCGAGCGCGGCCCCGTCGACGTCGGCGTACCGGGGATCGATGAAGCCGTCGAGCGCGCCCTGCACCTGCAGCACCGGGACGTCGACGGGCTGCCGGAGCTCGGCCAGGTAGCGCCGGCCGTCCGGGCGCGGGGTGGAGCGGACCATCCAGCGCAGCGACTCCATCACGGTGTGCGCGGCGAACGGGATCCGCATGACGGTGCGGTAGAGGTCGTAGGCCTCGGTGCCGAGCGGCCGCGCGGCGCCGTCGCGCAGCACGCGCGCCACCTGGTCGCCGTCGGTGAGGCGCCGTTCGGGCAGCGTGGGCAGCTGGTAGGCGGCGAGCTGGCGGCGCGCCAGCGAGGTCAGCAGCCGCCGGCCCGAGACGTGCAGGCGCGCGGGGTGCGGCGACGAGACGGCGGCCACGCCCGCGGTGACCGCCGGCTGCAGCCGCGCCATCGCCCACGCCGTCACGCCGCCGGTGCCGTGGCCGACGACGACGGCCCGGTCGTGCCCGAGGGAGCGCACCACGCCGGCCACGTCCTGCGTGCCGGTGGGGACGTCGTAGCCCGACGGCGGCTTGTCGGACGCGCCGACGCCCCGCAGGTCCATGGCGGCCACGCGGTACCCGGCGTCGGCGAGCTGCTCGACCTGGTGGCGCCACGCCCACCAGAACTGCGGGAACCCGTGCAGCAGGAGGACGAGCGGGGTGCGGCCGCCGTTCGACCGGTCGGGTCCGGCCAGCGCCACGTGGAAGCGCGCGCCGTTGGCGGGCACGAGCTCGTGCCGCCAGGGCCCGCCCACGAGGGCGCTGGAGAAATCGCTGGAGTCCGACATCGCGGTCACCGGTCGAACCTACCCGCTGCGTCGCGCCCCGGCCCGGGGCGGCGCGCAAGGCGCACGTCCGGCGAGGTCCGCGAGCGAGGTTCTGCGGGCAGCGAGGTTCAGCGGGCCGTGGCGCGCCCGGTCGCGCCGTCGACCGCGGCGCTGCCGTCGGCGCCGTCGGCAGCGGCGTCGGCGTCGTCGGAGGGGCGGGGCTCCTTGGGCGGGTCGAACCGGTAGCCGACGTTGCGGACGGTGCCGATGAGCTGGTCGTGCTCCGGCCCGAGCTTGGCGCGCAGCCGCCGCACGTGCACGTCCACGGTGCGGGTGCCGCCGTAGTAGTCGTAGCCCCAGACCTCCTGCAGCAGCTGCGCCCGCGTGAAGACACGGCCCGGGTGCTGCACCAGGTACTTGAGGAGCTCGAACTCCTTGTAGGTGAGGTCGATCGGCCGCCCCCGCAGCCGGGCGGTGTAGCCGCCCGCGTCGATGGCGAGGTCGCCGGCGGAGATCTCCTGCGGGCCGTCCTCGACGGGCCCGCGGGCCGAGCGCTCGACGACGAGCCGCAGCCGGGCCTCGACCTCGGCCGGCGACGCCCCCTCGAGCAGCAGGTCGTCGGCGCCCCACTCGTGCGTGACGACGGTCAGGCCGCCCTCGGTGAGGACGAGCACCAGCGGCACGGTGAGGCCGGTGGCGTGCAGCAGCCTGCAGGTGGTGCGGGCGGCGACCAGGTCGCGGCGGGCGTCGAGCAGCACCACGTCGGAGTCGGGCGCGTCCACCAGCGCGGACGGCTCCATGGGCAGCACCCGGACACGGTGGTTCAGCAGGCCCAGCGCGGGCAGCACCTCGACGGAGCCGCCCGACGCGGGCGTGAGGATCAGCAGCTCGGCCACCGGCACCTCCTCCCGGTCGTATGACGGTCCGTTCGACAGCGTCCGACAGGTGCGTCCGCCAACGTACCGCGGCGCGGTATCCGTCACACCGCGGCCGTCCCGGCACGATGTCCGGTCCCCGCAGTGTGCCCTGAACCATGTTTCCGGCGCGTGAAGAACCGTTGACCGGACTGTGTCGCGGGTCGTCCTGCCGAGGACTCCCGGGGCAGGTCGTGGCCGCGCCGTCTGCGACACTCGTCGTCGTGACCGTGACCACCCGTGCCGTCTGGACGGCCGTCCTCTCCGCCGTCGTCGCGGCCGCCGCGTCCCTCGACGCCTACGGCGTCCTGCCCCTGACCGGTGTCGCGGCGGTGCTCGTGGTGCTCCTCGCGGCCGGGTGGGCGCCGCTGCTGCGGCTGCCCGCGCAGGGCGGCACGACGGTGGTCGTCGCGATGGCGGGCCTCGGCGCCGTCGCCGTCGCGTGGGCCACCAAGGGGGAGCCGGTGCTGCGCAACGTGCCGCTGGTGCTCGCCATGGCGCTGGTGCTCGCGTTCGTCGCGGAGATGCTGCGCCGCGGCGGCCGGCCCCGCCTGGTGGAGTCGGTGAGCGGCACCGTGACCGGCGCGGTCGTCGCCGTCTGCTGCTCGGGCTGGGTGGCGGCGGGGCGCTCGGAGGCGGGCGCGTCGCTCGTCGTGGTGAGCGCGGTGGGCCTGGCGGTGGCGTCGGCCGTGTCGGCGACGCCGGTGGCACGCGGGTGGGCCGGATCCCTGGTCGGGGTGGCGCTCGGCGGCGTCGCGGCCGGCGCGGTCGCGACCGTGCTCCCGGGGATCGACCCGGTCAGCGGCCTGGTCTCCGGCGTCGTGACCGGCCTGGTGGTCGCCGTCCTGCGGCTGCTGTTCGAGCGGCAGCCCGCGCTGACCGGCCGCCGCGCGGTGCTGGCGGCCGTCACGACGCCCGTCGCGGTCGCCGGCATCCTCGTGTTCGTCGTCGGGCGACTGGTGATCGCGGTCGCCTGACCGACCGCTGAACGCTGACCGGTGACGGGGCCGGCGACGGGCCGGTCAGGCCTCCGGCTCGGCCGGGGCCTGGCGGATGGCCTCGCCCGCCAGCTCGATGCGCACGGTCTTGGAGACGAGCACGCCACCCGCCTCGAGCGCGACGTTCCACACGAGGCCGTACTTCTCGCGCTCGAAGTCGGCGGAGGCGTTGAAGCCGAAGATGTCGTTGCCGAACGGGTCGCGGCGGGCGCCGCCGAACTCCGCGTTCAGCGCGATCGGGTGCGTGATGCCGCGGATCGTGAGGTCGCCGTGCATCACGAACTTCGCGGAGGTGCGTTCCTTGCTGGCCTGCGGCACGGCGGTCCGACCGGGGGCGCGGCCCTTGAGGCGGGCCCAGGAGAACATCGGGTCCTCCTCGGCGCGCCACTCGAGGCCCGTGCTGCGGAACTCGATCGTCGGGTAGTTCTCGACGTCGAGGAAGTCGGGGCTGCGCAGGTGCGTGTCGCGGTCGGGGTTGTGCGTCGTGATCGTCGCGGTCTCGAGCGTCGCGGACACGGACGACAGGTGGGGGTCCTCGGCGACGTGGATCGTGGCGGTGCCCACGGGGAACTCGCCGCGCACCGGGCTGACCATCATGTGCATCGCGAGGAAGCCGAGCCGCTTGTGCGCCTCGTCGAGCACGTACGTGCCCGCCGCCGGGATGACGAGGTCGTTCCAGGTCCGGGTGGGCGAGGTCATGAGAAGTTCTCCGGGATCGCGACGTCGGGGGCCGGCGCCCGTCGTGGCGGCGGGGGGAGGCCTCGGGAGGGGCACGCCCCGCGCCGGGCGGACCGGGCAGGGCGTCAGGGGTGCTTCAACGTTGGTGCTTCAACCTTCAATCTACGGCACGTGCCCCGGTCGACGGGAGTGGCTTTCCGTCGCGTGGTCGGCCTCACACCGCGGGCGCGCACGGTGTGACGCGCGGTGTGATCAGTAGACGAGCGCCTGCGCGCCGGGGCGCAGGACCTCCTCGGCGAAGACGGCCGCGCCCGCGATCCGCACGCCCGGCAGGACGTCGTCGGGCCCGAGGCCGCGCCGCGCCGCGCACTGGGTGCAGAGGGTGACGGAGCCGGCGGCGAGGACGGCGGCGAGCAGGTCGGCGGCGGGCGCCGCGTGCTCCAGCTCCAGCTCCGCGACCCGGCCCGGCGCCGCGAACCAGGCCGACTCCCCGGTGAGCCACAGGCTGACCTCCGCGCCCGCGGCGACGGCGGCCGCGGCGACCGTCAGGGCCTGGTTCGCCGCCTCGGGACGGTCCAGCCCGGACGTGGTCTTGATCACGAGCGAGCGCGCGGGGGCGGCGGTGTGCGAGGTGCTCATGAGCGGCGACCTTACTCACGCCCTCCCGCGCGACGTCCAGCCGGCGCCGCGCGCGGTCGCGGCGGTGGGTGCGGGCGGGGTCGGCTGGGTAGGATCGCGGCATGTCGATCCAAGCTCTCGAGGCAGTGTTCACCGGTCTTCTGGTGGTCGTGACCGTCACGATCCTCTGGTTCGCCGGATACGTCGTCTACAAGCTGTTCCAGGGCCAGCGCTGATGCCCTTCGCCTTCCCCGAGGGCCTCGCGCCCGAGGTGTACCCGCTCGCGTGGCTCGTGGGCCGCTGGCGGGGCGAGGGCGTGATCGAGTACACCGGCATCGACGAGACGCCGTTCGTGCACGACCTCGTCTTCGACCACGACGGCGGCCCATACCTGCGCTTCGAGTCCATGCTGCGCGTGCGCTCCGCGGCGGCCGCCGACGGTGAGGGCACGGACGAGGCCGGGGACGAGCCCGACACGGTCTGGTCGACGGAGACCGGCTACTGGCGTGTGTCCAGCGACCGGCCCGAGGGCCTCGAGGACGACCGGCACGCGCTCGAGGTGCTCGTCACCGACGCGTCGGGCCGGCTGTCCCTGTTCCTGGGGGTGGTCGGCAACGGCCGCGTCGACCTCGCCACCGACTTCGTGGCCCGTACCTCCACCGCCGCCGAGGTCACCGCGGCGAAGCGGCTGTACGGGCTGGTCGAGGGCCGGCTCATGTGGGTCGAGGAGCTCGCGGCGTTCGGCCACCCGCTCGGCTCGTACGCCTCCGCCCAGCTCGACCGCGTCGAGAGCGACTGAGGAGCCGCGCGATGGACTCACCCCTGCTCGACCGCCACGGCGCGGTGCCCGCCACGGGCGCCGACGAGGGCGTGGCCTGGCACTACGGCGACCCGGTGGCCGAGCAGCGCGCGCTCGCGCGCGGCGGCGCCGTCGTCGACCAGTCGCACCTGGGCGTCGTGCGGGTCGCCGGGCCCGACCGGCTGTCCTGGCTGCACTCGATCACCTCGCAGGACGTGCAGGCGTTGGCGCCGCGCACGTCCACCGAGCTGTTCGTCCTGTCGCCGCAGGGGCACGTCGAGCACGCCGCGGGCGTCGTCGACGACGGGGAGGCCACCTGGCTGGTCACCGAGGGCGACCACGCCGCGCCGCTCGCCGCCTGGCTCGAGCGCATGAAGTTCATGATGCGGGTCGAGATCGACGACGTCTCCGGCGAGTACGCCGCGCTGGGGGAGCCCGTCGCCGCCGAGGGCGCCGAGGGCGAGCCCGTGACCTGGTGGGACACCTGGCCGCGCGTCGCGCAGGGCGGCACCCGGTACGGCCCGCCCGAGACGGAGCACCCCGGGCTCGACCGCCCCTGGCGGCTGGTGCTCGTGCCGCGTGCCGACCTGGAGGCCGCCGTCGCCGAGCGGGAGGCCGCCGGCTGGACGCTCGCCGGCACCTGGGCCACCGAGGCGCTGCGCGTCGAAGCGTGGCGCCCGCGCCTGTCGCACGAGGTCGACCACCGCAGCGTGCCGCACGAGCTGGACTGGCTGCGCACCGCCGTCCACCTGCACAAGGGCTGCTACCGCGGGCAGGAGACCGTCGCACGCGTGCACAACCTCGGCCGTCCGCCGCGCCGGCTCGTGCTGCTGCACCTCGACGGCTCGCAGCACGTGGTCCCCGAGGCGGGGGCCGAGGTGCGCGTCGGCGGCGGCGAGGGCCGCGCCGTCGGCACCGTGACGACCGTCGCGCGGCACCACGAGCTGGGCCCGGTCGCCCTCGCGGTGGTCAAGCGGTCCGTGCCCGAGGACGCCGAGCTCACCGTCGTGGGCGACGTCGGCGGCCAGGAGCTGCAGGTCGCGGCGGCCCAGGAGGTCGTGGTGCCGGGCGACGGCGTCTCGGCCGACCGGCCCGAGGCCCACGGCCCGCTGACGCGCGGGCTGACCCCGCGCGGGTCGGACGCCCCGCAGAGCCTGCTGTGACTCCCGCCGCCGGGTCGCGCGCCCGGCCGACACCCGGGGTGCCGGGGCCGGCGTGAGCGCGGCCGCGGGGGGCGAGGGCGGCACGCCGGTGTCCCGGCGCGCCGGGGCCGCGGCGCGCGCGGCCCTGCGCACCCTGCCCCGGCGGATCCGGTTCCGCCAGGGCATCTCACGGGTCCGGGTCGCCTTCTGGCCGATCGTGCAGGCCGCGCTCGCGGCCGGTGTCGCCTACGGCCTCGCGACCGTGGTGCTGGGCCACACGCAGCCGTTCTTCGCCGCCGTCGCCGCGTGGGTGTGCCTCGGCTTCAGCTTCGACCGCGACCTGCGCAAGGTCGCGGAGGTCGCGGCGGGCGTCGCCCTCGGCGTCGGCCTGGGCGATGTCATGGTGCACCTCATCGGGTCCGGCTGGTGGCAGATCGCCCTGGTCATGGCCGTCTCGGCCACGATCGCCCGGTTCATCGACCGCGGCCCGCTCGTGACGATCCAGGCGGGGGTGCAGGCCGGCGTCGTCGTGGGCCTGCCCGCGTCGGTGGCCACGAACGGCGCCTTCGGGCGGTGGACCGACGCCCTCGTGGGCGGCGGCGTCGCCCTGCTCGTCGCGCTGCTCACGCCCGGCGACCCGCGCCGCCGCCTCCGCGCGCTGGCTCAGGAGGCCACGCGCGAGCTGGCCCTGACGCTGGAGTCCGTCGCCCGCGGGCTGCGCGACGGCGACCCGGACGAGCTCGCCGCCGCGCTGGTGCGGGGGCGAGCCGCCGAGAAGGTGCTCGAGGACTGGCAGGACGTGGCCCGCACCTCCGACGACATCGCGCGGGTGAGCGTCAACCGGCTGGTGCGCGCCGACATCACCCGGCTCTCGGCGCAGGCGGTGCTCGTGGACCGCGCCATGCGCAGCGTGCGGGTGCTCGCGCGCCGCACGCCCGCCGCGCTGCGGTCGCTCGGCGTGCTGGAGGACGACGTCGGGGACCACCGCGTGGCCGCGGCGTCGCTCTCAGGGACCCTCCCGCCGCCGCCGCAGGTCGACCCGGTGGCCGACCCGGTCGCGGACCTGGTGGTGCGGTTCGCCCACGGCGTGCGGCTGCTGGCGAGCGCGCTCGGCGCGGGCGACGACCCGGCCGACGCCCGCCGGGTGCTGGCCGAGGTCGCCGCCGACGCCGACCCGCGCACCCTGGGGGAGGGGTACTGGCAGGTGCAGTCCCTGGTGCTGCTGCTGCGCTCGCCGCTCGTCGACGTGCTCGAGGCCGCGGGCATGACGCCCGACGTCGCGCGCGCGACGCTCCCGGAGATGTGACCGCGAGGTAGTCCGGTCCGCGCCGAGGTAGTTCGAGCCCCGCCGTGGTAGTTCGAGCCGCGCTGAGGTAGTTCGGCTCAGCGCGTCTCGACGACGTCGGTGTCGTCCGCGAGGAGCTGGTGCGCGAGCTCCTCCACGAGGTCGTCGACCTCGGGCTGGTCGCCGCCGGGCCACTCGGCGACGTACCGCCGCAGCCGGCGTCGTTCGGCCTCGCGGATCGACTCGGCGACGGCGTCGCCGTCGGGCGTGGCCAGGACCGCGTCGCCGTCCACCTCGACCAGCCCGCGTGCCTCGAGCGACCGCGCGACGCCGAGCACGGTCTCGGGCGAGACCTCGGTGCGCTCGGCCATGAGCCGCACGGACCGCTTCCGCTTGAGGGAGACGCGGGTGACCATCCACGCCTCCTCGGCGGAGAGGTCGTCGTCGCGCGCGATCGTCTCGTACACCTTGAGCGGGTCGAGCTTGCCGACGCGCCGCCAGAGGATGAGCCGCAGCTCGTCGAGGGAGGTGCGGGCCGAGCCCACCGCGAAGGTGTCGCCGGCCGCCTGCCCGGTGCTGCCCGGCCCGGCGCCGCGGGTGGCGCTGCGGAGCTCGACCTCGGGGAGCAGCCACGTGAGCAGGAACGCCAGGACGGCCACGGGCACGGCCCACAGGAAGACGACGTGCAACGACGTCGCATACGCGTCGAGGAACCAGCTCTGCACCTCGGGCGGGCACTGGGCGAGGGTCTGGGTGGACGCCGCGAGCGACTGCGGCCCGCACGGTCCCTGGGCGGTCGGGGGCACGCCGGTGACCAGCTCGTCCGCGAGCCGGTTGGCGAAGACGGTGCCGAAGACGGCGACGCCGACCGACGAGCCGATGGTCCGGAAGTAGGTGGCGCCGGACGTCGCCGTCCCGAGGTCCTTGTAGGCGACCGCGTTCTGCACCGCGATGACCAGCACCTGCGTCACCATGCCGAGGCCCGCGCCGAGCACGAACATGCTCAGGCCCGCCTGGAGCGTGGACGTGTCCCGGCCCATGAGGGACAGCAGGTAGAGCCCGCACGACGTGATCGCCGTCCCCAGGATCGGGTACACCTTGTACCGGCCGGTGCGCGAGATGAGCTGCCCCGACCCGATCGAGGTGATCAGCATCCCGAGCATCATCGGCGTCATCTCGAGGCCGGACTCGGTGGGCGTGGAGCCCTTGACGGTCTGCAGGTACAGGGGCAGGTACGTGATCGCGCCGAACATCGCGAACCCGACGACGAACCCGACGATCGCCGAGACCGTGAACACCTTGCTGCGGAACAGGTGCAGCGGCAGCACCGGCTCGGGGGCGCGGCGCTCGACGACGACGAACGCGACCACCCCGAGCACGGCCGCCGCGATCATGGCCCAGACGGCGACCGAGTCCCACGCCCAGGTGGTGCCGCCGAGGCTCGTGACGAGCACGATCGCCGTCGAGACCGTGGCGAGCAGGATGATGCCCGCGTAGTCGATGCGCGGCTTCTTGCCCGCCTCGATGTGGGGCAGGACGGACGCGACGACGAGCAGGGCGACGATCCCGATGGGGATGTTGATGTAGAACACCCAGCGCCAGTCGAGGTTGTCCACGAAGAATCCGCCCAGCAGCGGCCCCGCGACGGAGGAGACGCCGAACACGGCGCCGAAGAAGCCCTGGTACTTGCCGCGCTCCCGGGGCGGGACGACGTCGCCGATGATCGCCTGCGACAGCACCATGAGCCCGCCGCCGCCGACGCCCTGCACGGCGCGCCACGCGATGAGCTGGCCCATCGTCTGCGACGTGCCGGACAGGATCGAGCCGACCAGGAAGATGACGATGCACGCGATGAACAGTGCCTTGCGCCCGTACAGGTCGCCGAGCTTGCCCCAGAGCACGGTGGTGGCGGTGCTGGCGAGCATGTAGGCCGTCACGACCCAGGACAGGTGCTCCGCGCCGCCCAGGTCCGAGACGATGGTGGGCAGCGCCGTCGCGACGATGGTCTGGTCGAGCGCGGCGAGCAGCATGGCGAGCATGAGTCCGCCGAAGATCGCCAGGACCCGGCGCTGGGGCAGGGCCTGCGGCTCGGCGGTCGGTGCGTTCGGAGCGGCCATCGGTTGCCCTCTCGGCTCGGGCGGACGACGGCGTCCGCGCGGTGGAGCTTGCGTCCCGCTTCGCAGGCTCGCACGGTCTACGGCGGACGGCGCGGCGAACTACCTCAGCGGGATCGGGACTACGTCGGCGGGACGCGGACCACCTCGGCGAGGAGGGGACTACCTCGGCGGGAGGGGGACTACCTCGGCGAAGTGGTGCACGTGCAGCACCTGTTGTCGTCGAGTAGTTGATGAGATACAGTACTTGTCGTGATGCAGCGAGACGAACCTTCGACGGCGGACGACGCGTTCTCCGCCGACCTGCTGCGTGGCCACACCGACACGATCGTGCTCGCGACGCTCCGCCGCGGGGACCGCTACGGCTTCGAGATCTACAAGACGATCCGCGACGCCACGGGCGGCGCGCACGAGATCAAGGAGGCCACGCTCTACGCGACGTACCGCCGCCTGACCAAGGACGGGCTGGTCGAGGCCTACTGGGGCGACGAGTCCCAGGGCGGGCGCCGCAAGTACTACCGGATCACCGACGCCGGCCGCGCCGTCTACCGGCGCAACGTCGCCGCGTGGGTCGCCACGCGGGACGTCATCGACTCCCTCCTCCGCACGGACCGCACAGACAAGGACACCCCGCGATGACCACCGTCCACCGCCTCCTCGACGACGCTTTCGCCGGCGTCGAGCCGTCCCCCGAGGTCCAGGACCTCAAGGAGGAGATCCGGGCGAACCTCGAGGCGCGCGCCGCCGAGCTGCCAGACGGCAGAGCCACCCCCAGCAAGGGCAACCGCCCCGCCTTCCACGAAATCTGAAACATCCCCGCAACCGTCTCCAAGGAGCAAGAAGAAGTCGCCGCGCAGACCGGCGGCGAGCCGCGCACCCCGCTGCAGGAGGCGTTCGCCGTCGCCCAGCAGCAGCGCGTGCGCCCGAAGCCCCGCTTCGTGCTCGGCGTCGTGCTCGCGTCGGTCGTGCTCGTCGCCGCGCTCGCCTTCGCGGGCCTGGCGGCGGCCGGCGCCTTCGCCTTCGGCCTGCCGGGGATCGCGTACGCCGCGCTGCTGCTGACGGCGGCCAGCGCGGCCGGGTTCGTCGTGGGGCTCTCGCTGTCGCAGGAGACCACCACGAACCACCCGATGCCGTCCCGCCGCGCCGGTGGCTACTACCTCGCCACCGGGCTCACGGTCCTCGCGCTGCTCCTGGCGCTGTTCACCGTGCTCGGCGTGTTCGACGCCTGGATGTACGTGGTCGCGGGCGCCGGGTTCGTCGTCGGCGGCACCCTGTTCACCCTGCTCGGCGTCACGCAGACCAACCGGAAGAAGGCGTGGGTGCGGGACGTCGCCCGGGCGCACGCCACCGGGCACCACTACGACCGCTTCGAGCACGACCCGGCCGCCGCCGCGCGGTTCGGCGTCTACACGGTCGTCATCTGGCTGGTGGCGTTCGTCGTGTTCGTCGTCCTCGGCCTCACCGTCGGCTGGGCCTGGTCCTGGCTGACCTTCGTCGTCGCCCTCGCGGTGATGATGCTGATCCTCGCCCGGATGCTCTTCACGACCGTCGGCGAGCAGCAGAAGAAGTGACACAAGAACGGTCCCGGGCGACTGCCATCGCCCGGGACCGGTGGCTCGGGTCCGGTGCACGACCGCACCACGAGACGCACTCCCACCCTAGGGCGTGCGCCGGACCCTCCGACCGCGGGTAGACCCGCAAGGAGGAAACATGTCCACGACCCCGCAGGGGTCGGCCCCGGCGATCGACGTCGCCGGGCTGACCAAGACCTATGGCCCCGGCCGAGCCGGCGGACGAGGCGCGCGCAGCGTGCGCGCGCTCGACGGCCTCGACCTCACCGCCGCGCCCGGCAGCGTGCTCGGCCTGCTCGGCCCCAACGGCGCCGGCAAGTCCACCACCGTGAAGATCCTCGCGACGCTCTCCGCCCCGGACGGCGGGACCGCGCGCGTCGCGGGCCACGACGTCGTGCGCGACCCGGCCGCCGTCCGGCGGTCCATCGGGTACGTCGCCCAGCGCCCCGTGACCGATCCCATGGGCACCGGGCGCGAGAACCTCGTCCTGGCCGGCCGGCTCCAGGGCCTGCGGGCCGGCGAGGCCCGGTCGCGCGCCGACGAGCTGCTCGAGCGGTTCGGCGTCGCGCACGCCGCCGACCGCCTCGTGAAGACCTGGTCCGGCGGGATGGCGCGCAAGCTCGACGTCGCTGTCGGCCTCGTGCACCGGCCGCAGGTGCTGTTCCTCGACGAGCCCACCACCGGGCTCGACCCCGAGGCGCGCGCCGCGATGTGGGCCGAGATCGAGCGCATGGCGGCCGGCGACGGCATGACGATCCTGCTCACCACGCACTACCTGGACGAGGCCGACCGGCTCGCCGACCAGGTCGTCATCGTGGACGCCGGCCGCGTCGTCACCGCCGGCACCCCCGACGCCCTCAAGGACGAGCTGCGCGGCGACGGCGTCACCGTCGAGCTCGACGGCGCCGCGGCCGCCACCGCCGCCGCGCCGGTGGCCGCGCGCGTGCCCGGCGTCGTCGACGTCGCCACCGAAGGGCGCACGCTGCGGGCGCGCGCCGACGCGGGCGCCACCGCCCTCCCGGCGCTGCTCGCGGCGCTCGACGCCGCGGGCCTGGGCGTCCGCGCGGCGGGGCTGTCGAGGCCCACCCTCGACGACGTCTACCTGCGGCACACCGGCCGCAGCCTGGAGGCCGCCAACCGGGCGGCCGGGACCGCCGGCGAGCGCGCCGGCGCCGAGACCACGGAGGTGGCGGCATGAGCACCACGACGATCGACCCGACCGCGGCGCGCCCCGCCCGGCGCCCCGCGCCCCGCCGTACCGGCGCGCTCACGCAGGCGCGGCTGCTCACCGCCCGGCAGGCCCGGCAGGGCATGCGCATCCCCGTCTTCATGGTGATGAACCTGCTGCAGCCGATGATCTGGCTGCTGCTGTTCGGGCAGCTGTTCCGGTCCGTCATCGAGATCCCCGGCTTCGCCGGCGGCGCGGACGTCAGCTACCTCGAGTACCTCACGCCCGGCGTCGTCATGATGACCGCGATGGGCGGCGCGGCCTGGGCGGGCACCACGTTCGTGCAGGACATGGACCGCGGCGTCATGGACCGCTTCCTCGCGTCGCCCACCAGCCGCGGCGCCCTGCTGTCCGCCACGATGGCCTGGTACGCGCTGCTCGCGTGCGCCCAGGCGCTGGTGGTCGTGGGCGTGGCATGGCTCGGCGGCGCACGGTTCCCCGGTGGCTGGGCGGGCGTGCTCGTCATGCTCGTCGCCGTCGCCCTGCTGAGCTGCCTGTTCGCCGCGCTCTCCGGCGCGGTCGCCCTGCTCACCCGGCAGCAGGAGGCACTCATCGGCGTCTCCCAGCTGCTCACCATCCCGCTGATGTTCCTGTCGTCGGCCGTGATGGACCCGTCCCTCGCGCCCGACTGGATCGCCACCGCCGCGAAGGTCAACCCGTTCGACTGGGCCGTCGTCGTGGCCCGCGACGCCCTGCAGGGCTTCGCCGACCCCGGCACCGTGTGGCTGCACCTCGGCCTCCTCGCCGCGGCCGTCGCCGTCATGGGTGGGCTGGCGTCGCTCGCCTTTCGTGCCTATCGACGGGCCATCTGACGGGTCGTGCGGGCGGGACCGCGTGGGGCGGGGGTGTTCGTGTCGCGAGGCGCACCATCCGCCGCTCGTCCCTCGCGGCTCCCGCCAGGCCCGGCCAGCCTCGCGACACGAACACCCCCGCCCCACGCTCCGCACGGCCCGTCCCCCCGCTCCGCTCCTGTCCCCGGCAGACCGCCGAGCAGGCAGTTGACACCCTTATCGCACCCCGCGAGGGGCGATAAGGGTGTCAACTGCCTGCTCGGCGACCGGGTGCCTGTTCGGCGGGCGGGTCGGGACGGTACGGTCGTCGGTCATGGAGGTCTCCGTCAGCGCGCTGCGCGCCGAGCTGAAGTCGTGGATCGAGAAGGCTCGTGCGGGCGAGGAGGTCGTCATCACCGAGCGCGGGGTGCCGGTCGCCCGGCTGTCGGGGGTGCAGACCGCGGACCTCGTCGCCGACCTCGTGCGCGACGGCCTGCTCACCCCCGCCGCGACGGAGCGGCCCGTGCACGCGGTGCCCGACGGCGAGGCCGCGGCCGTCGCCCGGCCGTCCGCGCGGCCCGCCGCCCGCCCCGCGTCGCGCATGTCCGACCTGGTGCGCCGCATCCGGCGCTGACCCGCGGCGCACCACCGCACCACCGCACCATGACCACCGCACGACGCCGCACCCGACGACCGGACGGAGCAGGATGGCACTCGTCTACTTCGACGCCAGCGCGTTGGTGAAGCTGTGCGTCCACGAGTCCGGCTCCGGGCTCGCGAGCGCGCTGTGGAACCGGGCCGACGTCGTCGTCAGCTCGCGCATCGCCGACGCGGAGGTGCGGGCGGCGCTCGCGGCCGGAGAGCGGGCCGGCGTGCTCGACCCGCTGGCGCGCCGCCGCGGCGACGCGACCTGGGACGAGCTGAGCGCCGGCCTGCACACCCTCGAGGTCACGCCCGAGATCTCGGCCCGGGCCGCCGAGCTGCTCGCGTCGTGCCCCGTGCCGCTGCGCGCGGCCGACGCCCTGCACGTGGCGAGCGCGCTCGCCGTCGCCCACGACGACACCGTCGTCGCCGCCTGGGACGAGCACGTCGCCGGGGCCGCACGCTCCCGCCGGATGCGCGTGCTCCCGTAGGCTCGGCGGGTGATCTCCGCCGCCATCGGGTCCCTCCAGTACTTCCTGCTGATCGCGCTCGCGGTCGTGGTGTTCGTGGTGCAGCTCGTCGCCTTCGTCGACGCCGCCCGCCGCCCCGCCCGCGCGTACGTGTCCGAGGGGAAGCTGACCAAGAACATCTGGCTGCTCATCCTCGGCGTCGCGGCGCTGATCGGCCTGTTCGGGCTGCCGCCGATGCTCATGACGGCGGGCTCCTTCTTCAACGTCATCGCCACGACCCCCGCGATCATCTACTGGGTGGACGTGCGCCCCAAGATCCAGTCGTACGGGACCGGCGGGGGGCGTCGCCCGCAGGGTCCGACGGGCGGATGGTGACGTGGCGGACGAGATGACGACGCCCGGCGACGCCCGTCCTTCGGCTCCCGTGGCGCCAGTGGCTCCCGTGGCCGTCGGCGCGGTGCCGCTCGCCGAGGTGGTGCGCGGCGACCTGGTGGAGTCGGTGCACCTGGGGCACCTCGTGGTGCTGGGCCCGGACGGGGGTGTGCGGCTCGAGCTGGGCGACGCGGCCACGACGATCTGGCCGCGCTCGTCGGTGAAGCCGCTGCAGGCGCTCGCCATGGTGCGCTCCGGCCTCGACCTGCCGGACCGGCTCCTCGCGCTGGCGGCCGCCAGCCACAGCGGCGCGCCCGAGCACCTGGAAGGGGCGCGTGAGATCCTCGCGGGCGCCGGCCTGGACGAGTCGGCCCTGCGCAACACTCCGGACCTGCCGCTCGGCCGCGCCGAGTCCCTGGCCTGGCTGCAGGCGGGACGCGGCCCGGAGCGGATCGCGCAGAACTGCTCGGGCAAGCACGCCGCCATGCTCGCGACCTGCGTCGCCGCCGGCTGGGACACGGAGACGTACCTCGACGCGGAGCACCCGCTGCAGCGGGCGGTCCGTGCCGCGGTCGTCGAGCTCACGGGAGACGACGACCCGCACGTCACCACCGACGGCTGCGGCGCGCCCCTGTTCTCGACGAGCGTGCGGGGGCTGGCGCGGTCGTTCGGCCGGCTCGCGGCGGCCGGCCGGTCGAGCGACGGCGGGGACCCTGGCCGGATCGCGCGCGCGATGGCCCGGCACCCGGAGATGGTCGCGGGCCGCGGGCGCGAGGACACCCTGGTCATGACCGCCGTGCCGGGCACGATCGCGAAGATCGGGGCCGACGGCGTGTGCGCGGCGGGCCTGCCCGACGGGTCCGCCGTCGCGTTCAAGATCCTCGACGGCGGCGACCGGCCGCGCCCGGCGATCCTCGCCGCGGCGGTGCGTGCCGCGGGGGCGGCTGCCGTCCCGGGCGCCGACCTGGCCGCGCTGGACGCCGTCGGGACGACGCCCGTGCTCGGCGGCGGCGCCCCGGTGGGTGCCGTGCGCCCGGCGTTCGGGGCGGCCGGCGCGTGAGGGCGGTCCTGCAGCGCGTGACGCGCGCCAGCGTCACGGTGGACGGCGAGGTCGTGGGCGCGATCGACCGGCCGGGCCTCCTCGCCCTCGTCGGCGTGACGCACGACGACGGCGCCGCCGAGGTGGCGACCGTCGCCCGCAAGATCGCCGAGCTACGCATCCTGCGTGACGAGCGCTCGGCCCTCGACGCGGGGGCTCCCGTGCTCGTGGTCAGCCAGTTCACCCTCTACGGCGACGCCCGCAAGGGCCGCCGGCCCACGTGGAACGCGGCGGCCCCCGGCCCGGTCGCGGAGCCGCTGGTGGACGCCGTCGTCGCCGACCTGCGCGCCCGGGGACTCGAGGTCGCGACCGGACGGTTCGGCGCGGATATGGACGTCGAGCTGGTGAACGACGGCCCCGTGACTATATTGGTGGAGACCTGACAAATTCCTGACCTGCGTATATGCGCAGGTCGGGGGTGAATTCCTCAGGTCGCCGCCGCCGAGCACCGACGCTCGGCACGAGACGGGAGGCCGACGATGACCTCGATCCGGGACGGCGCCACGCCCTGGCACTCCTCCTCCCCGGTCCGTGCGCGGCCCGTCGCGCCGCAGGTCGTGCGTCGGGTGGCGACGTTGGTCGGCGGGGACGCGGACGCGCTCGCCCAGACGCTCGCCCTGCTCACCCCGTGGCAGCTCGCCGGGACGGAGTCGCTGCCCGACCCGCTCCCCGTGACCCCCGCCGTCCGCGCCAGGACGCTCCTCGGCACCGGCACCCTGGACGCCGAGGACCGGGCCGTGCTGCTCGCCGCGAGCGTGCTGGTCGTGGACCGGGTTGACGTGCTCCTCGGCGCCACCGGCGCCGACGTGGACCGGCTCCTCGGCCCGCCGCTCGCCGAGCACCTGCGGCTCGCCGACGGCCGCTACCGCGTGGCCGACCCCCGCGTCCGCGCCGTCGTGCACGAGGACGCCGACCTCACCGAGCGCACCGCGGTGCACGCGGCCCTGGCCGCCGAGCTCGAGCGGGCGGGGGAGAAGGGCGCCGCCCGCTGGCACGATGCGCTCGCCACCCTGGCCGGGGACCCGGCCCTCGCCGAGGGCCTCGTACGGCTCGCCGAGCGGCGGCTCGCCCAGGGCAACGCCGTCCTGGCCCACGCCGTCGCCCGGGAGGCGGCGAGCCACGGCACGGGCGCCGTGCGGGCGCGGGCGTTCCTCGTCGCCGGCCGGGCGGCGCTGCTCGCCGGGCACCTGCACGACGCCGCAGGCTGGCTCGACCGGGTCGCGAGCACCGGCGTCGCCGCCGTGCAGGCGGACGCCGAGCGGGCGACCGCCGCCGTCCAGGCCCTCGCCGGGACGGGCCCCGGCGCCCGGGCCGAGGACCCGGCGGGCGTCCGGTTGGCGCGCACCGTCGTTCCGGTCGCCCGCGCCGTCGTCTCGGCCGCGGACCGGGCCGCGGTGGTGGCGGTCGTCGAGGCCCTCGCGCGCCTCGACCGGGACCCGCAGGGCGCCGACCAGGTGCTGGCCCGCGCCGTCGTGACGGCCGTGCCCGCGGGGGACCCGGGCGCCTGGTCGCAGGCCGACGCGCTCACGCCGCTCGCGGAGGCGCACCTGCGCGCCGCGCAGGCGCTGCTGCTGGTGCGCAGCGGCGACACCACGCAGGCCGCGCGCGTCCTCGAGGACGCCGCCGGCCGCCTGCCGCTCGGCCACGTGGCCGGCGGGCTGGCCGCCGAGGTGGCCCGCTGCGCCGGCGCGGACACGGTCGCCGCCGGGCTGCGCGCGGTGGGCCCCGAGCCGGCCGCGGCCACCGTCGACGCCGCGCGTGCCGTCGGGTGCGTCCGCCCCGACGCCGTACCGTCGCTCGTGGTCAGCGCCGTCCGGACCTGTCGCGGGACGGGCGGGCGGGGCGGGGGAGGCGCGGGCGTCTGGGACGACTGGGCCGGCGTGCTCACCGCGCGGGAGCTCGACGTCGCGCGGCTCGTGGCCGACGGGCTCGCCAACAAGCAGGTGGCCGACCGGCTCTGCGTCTCGGTGCGCACCGTCGAGGTCCACCTGGGGCGCGTCTTCCGGAAGGTGGGCGTGAGCTCGCGCGGCGAGCTGACCGTCGTCGCGCACCGGCGGGCGTCCTGACCTGCGAAGCCCGGCCCGGTGACCTGCGGGGACGCCGGCCCGAGGGCAGATGGTCAGTGCTCGGTACGGCGGCGCCGGGCGGCGGCGACGGCGATCCCGCCCGCGGCGACCAGGGCGGCGGCCGCGGCGACCAGGCCCGCGACGCCTGCGCCGGTCTGCGGCAGGAAGCTGGACGTCGGCGTGACCGGCGGGGCGGCCTCCGGCGGCACGGCACCGGGGACGGTGGAGCCGGGCGTCGGCGTCGGGGTGGCGCCGGGCGGGTTGGTCGCGCAGCTCGGCGACGACGGCGGGTAGGCGGCCGTCAGCGTCAGCTCGGGGTTGACCTGCAGCTTCACGTCGACGGACGGGCGCACCCAGTCGAACTCGTCGCCCTCCACCCAGACGCCGTTCTCCAGGCGCCAGCCCGGCCAGTCGACGGGGTTGCCGGCGGAGTCCACGACGGCGCCCGGCCACAGGACGCGGCCGCTCATCGGCAGGTCGGCCTGGACCACGTCGTCGCCGTCCGGGTTGAGCCACGTGATCGTCACCGTGGTGTTCGGCGTGCCCGTCGCGGTCACCGCGTAGCGCAGGTACGGGACGTCGCCGTCGCACACGGGCTCGAAGATCTGCGCCGTGAGCGTCGGGACCTCGGGCGGCGCGTAGTCCGTGCTGCTCGGGCTGGGGCTCGGGTCCGTGGCCGCGACCGCGGGCGTGGCGGTGAGGGCGGCGCCGGCACCTAGGAGCAAGGCGACGGCGATACCGGCGGAGCGTGCGTGGGCCATCTCGACTCCTCGGGCGGTGCTCGCAAGGGGGCTTCCTCGGTCGTTCACGCTAGCCGCGCGGCGCCTCGCCGGACCCTGCCTCACCCGGGTGAAACCGCTGGCAGGAGGCGCATTCACCCGCTCCTCGCGAGCCCGCGGCATCAGTCGCAGACAGGCGCCTCGACGTCGAGCAGGCCGCCGCTCGTCAGAGTCGGCGTGGACCACACCTCGAGGCGGCCGGCAGGGGTGCCGCCGGCGCGCTCCGGCGCCGCCGGCACGGTGAGGCGCAGGGTGGTCCCCTCGCCCGGGGCGAGGGAGACGGTGACGGACTGGGTGGCGCGGCCGTGCGTCGTGCGGGCGTCGCCGCCGACGGCGCTGCCGTCCCGCTCCACGCGCGGCGCCCCGCCGTCGCGCGGGCCGGCGACCGTCACCCCGAGGCTCAGGGTGCCCGGCGGGCGCGCCCGGCCGGGGATCCCGGCGACGTAGGCGGGGAGCGCGGTCGCGGCGTCCTCCGGCGCGGTCGACGCGAGGTCGAGCTCCAGCGTGTCCACCCGGACCGCGGCCGTGCACTCCGAGCCCACGACCCGCAGCGCGGAGTCCAGGTAGGCCGACATCTTCCCCGACACGTGGTCCGTGAGGAACACGCCCACGGCGTCCGCGGCGCGCGGCGCGGCGGCGTACGACCCCGCGACCAGCGTGCCGGTCAGCCGCGCCTCCTCGTCGTCGTGGGCGGACCAGACGCGCAGCCGGTGCTCGCCCGCGGCGTGCTGCAGCGCGGTCAGCAGCGCCCCCGGGCCGACGTCCTCCGCCGTGGAGCGCGCGAGGACGGCCGCCGCCGTCTCGGCGTAGAACTGGTCGGCCGTCGCCGGGTCGAGGACGTCGTACACACGGCGCAGCAGCACGTCGACGACGTTCTCGGCCGTGAGCTCCACGCTGTCCCGGCCGACCTCCGCGGCGACCGGCGCCGACAGCTTCACGCGCACGGGACCCGTCTCGGCGAGCAGGAACGACAGCGCCACCGGGTCGGTCGCGAGCACGCCGTCGACCCTCTCGCCCTCGTTGCGGGCCCACATCGCCGCCGCCAGCGTCGCCGTCGTGGGGAAGTCGGGCGTCGCGGTCACGTCCTGCACGAACATGCCGAGGCGGCCCGTGTACGCGGCGTCGTCGTCGGCGGACAGCGGCAGCACCGGCTCGCGGAAGGACGGGAAGTCGGCGGCGGCCACCTGGCGCACCACGGTCGTGCGCCCCTGGTCGACGCGCAGCAGGAGGAGCGCGCCGGGGATCCCGCCGCCCGCCCGGAGCTCGGCGGAGCTCATGCTGAGCATCAGGTAGGTGCGCGGTCCGTCCGCGCCGAGCATCGCGGGGGCGAGCGAGGCGGCGCGGTCACCGGTGGCGACGACGGCGGCGAGGTCGTCCACCTGGTCGCGCAGGGTCGCGACCGGGCCCGTCAGCTGCGGCAGCAGGCTCTCGGGGTCGACGGCGTCGAGCCGCGCGAGCGACGCGTCCACCGACCGCTGGGCCGCGGCCATGCCGGGCGCCGCTCCCCGGAGCGGGGCCAGGTCGAGGCCGCCGTCGGGCGTGCGGGTCGTGGCGGGGACCGCGTCTGCCAGGTCGGCGAGGGCGGGCAGGACGTCGTCGGTGACGTCGTCGAGCACGACGGCCACGTCGGCGGCGGCCGACGCCGACGGGCCGATGACGGGCGCCCGGGCCGCCAGCCACCACAGCGGCCCGTCGGTGGACTCGCGGGCGACCGTCGTCTGGCGCCGCAGCTCCGCGAGCGCGGGGGAGGAGGCCAGGGGCGCGGGCGAGGCGCCGTCGCCCTCCGCGCGGACGCCGGCGCGCAGCTCCGCCGAGACGACCGGGACCTGCGCGGCCGCGCGCGTCAGCGCGGTGCGCGTCGCCAGCGCGTCGCGCACCAGCAGGAGGGCGCACGCGACCACCAGGAGCAGGGCCACGAGCACACCGAGCGCCACCCACCGGCCGACCCGCCGGCGTGGGCGGGGCGCCGGGGTGCGGGGGTCGGCCGCGGTGGGCGCCTGGCCGGTGTCGACGGTCATGTCGGCACGGTAGGTCCCCCCGGCCCGGGCGGAGGGATGAATCTGCGGGTGATGTCCGCGCCCGCGGGTGCAAGGCTCGTGGTCACGACGACACAGTCGCGGCGAGGGGAGGCTCGCGCCGACGCGTGCCCCAGGACCGCAGGAGGCCCGGTGGACCCGGACGAGACCGTGCGCCACGACGCGCCGGCGGGAGGCGACGCGGCGTGGTTCGACGCGCTGTTCGAGGCGCACGCCGGGGCGGTGCACCGCTACCTGGTGCGGCGCCTGCCGGCCGGCGGGGCGGACGCCGAGGACCTCGCCGCCGACGTCCTCGCCACCGCGTGGCGCCGGCGCGACGACGTGCCTCGCGGCGCGGAGCTGCCCTGGCTCTACCGGACGGCCGGCTTCGTCCTCGCCAACCACCGGCGCAAGGCGCGCCCCATCCCGGTCGCCCTCGTGCCGGAGGTTCCCGACGACGTCGACCCCGCCGCGCTGGCGCTCGACGACGACCACGTGCGTGCCGTGCTCGGCCGGCTGTCGCCCCGTGACCGCCGCATCCTCCTGCTGGTCGCGTGGGACGGCGTCGACGGCGAGGGGCTCGCCCAGGTGCTGGGGGTGTCACGCGGCGGGGCGGACGCGGCGCTGTCCCGCGCGCGGTCGCGGCTGCGCGCGGCGTGGGACGCGGAGGGCGACGCGGAGTCCGTCGCCGCGCCCGGGGACGACGGCGGCGAGGCCGCGCAAGCGGGTGCGCGATGACGACACAGACGGGGTGCACGACGCCCGCCGCGACGACGGGCCGCGACGCCGGGAGGGCAGCATGAGCCGGGACGAGGGCCACGACGAGGGCCACGACGAGGGCCACGACGAGGGCCACGACGAGGGCACCGACGAGACGCAGGGGCCGACGCCGGGCGCACCCGACGGGACGGGCGACGCGGCGTTCGACCGGCTCCGGGCGGCGGACCCGGCGGCAGGCGTCGGGACGCCCGCCGGGCTGCGCGCGAGCGTCGACGCGCGGCTGGCGGAGGACGGCCCCACCGCGGTCCCGGGCGCCGCCGGCACCGCGGGCCGGGACGAGGTCGCGGTCGACGAGGTCGCGGTCGACGCGCTCGCCGCGCGCCGTCGTCGGAGGCCGTGGCTGGCCGTCGCGGCCGTGGCGGCGTTCGCCGTCGTGGGTGGGGGCGGGTACCTGCTGGGCGGCGGCGCGTTCGCGGCCGGGGGGGCCGCTGACGAGTCCGGGGGTGCGAGCAGCAGCGTCGACTCCGAGGCCGCGAGCACCGCGGACGCGCCGGTCGTGCTGGGCGGCGGCGCGCAAGGCGGGTCGGGGGACCAGAGTGCCGGCGCGCGGGCCGGGGCGTCCGAGCAGGGCGCGGCGGGCCCGAGGTCCGGGGGCGCGTCGCTGGGCGCGGCGGACGACGGCGCGGGCGCGTCCGCGGCCGACACCGCCGCGTTGCCGAGCTGGTACGACTCCGGCCGCGCGACCTTCCACGGCGACCGCCTGTCCACCACCGGGGGCACCGCGGAGGCGTACGCCTTCGACGCGACCGACGTCGCGACCCGCGACGGCGCCGCGCGGCTCGCGGACGCGCTGGGCGTCGACGGGCAGCCACGCTGGGAGTACGGGTCGTGGGCGGCCGGGCCGCGCGACGGCGAGGGGCCCTCGATCTGGCTGTCGGTCGACGGCAGCGCCACCTTCTCCTACAACGACCCCGACGCCGACCCGTGGCGGTGCGGGGACGTCGCCCGCACGACCGAGGACGGCGACACGTCGGCCGGCGACGACGGTGACGGGTGCGCCGACGGGGGCAAGGATCCGGTGGGGGACGCGGCCGCCCGCCGGGCCCTGACGGACGTCATGACCCGCCTCGGCGTCGACCCGGCCGGCTTCGAGATCGAGGTGGCGAAGCAGACCGACGACGAGCCGGGCCGCTGGGTCACCGCCTTCCAGGTGGTGGGCGGCTCCCGCACCGGCGCGCAGTGGAGCGCGACCGTGGGCCCGGACGGCGTCGCCTGGCTGGACGGCTTCCTCGCCACCACCGCCGACCTGGGGGAGTACCCGGTGATCAGCCCCGCCGAGGCCGTCGACCGGCTCGGCGACCCGCGGTTCGCGGGCTCCGCGTGGCCCGTCGTGTACGCCGCGGAGCCGGACTACGCCGAGCCCGAGGAACCGACCGAGCCCACCGCGCCGCCCGCGCCCCCGGCGGCCGGCGACAAGGTCGACTGGCCCGTGTCCGACGTGGAGATCATCGGCGCCCGCCTCGGCCTGGCGCTGCAGACACAGGCCGACGGCGCCGTCGCCCTCGTGCCCGCGTACGAGCTCTCCGACGCCGACGGCAACGCCTGGTCCGTGCTCGCCGTCGCCGATGTCGCGACGGACTTCTCGGCATCCCGATGAGTCCGCGCCGTGCGTCGACCGCGGCCGCCGTCATCCTGGGGGCGCTCGCGGGCTGCGCGCCCCCGGGAGAGGTCGGGGCGTCCCCCGGCGTCGTGGTCGCCATGGCGGAGGAGTCGTTCCCGACGTCGGCGGCCGTCGACTGGGTGACCTACGCCGACCACGTCGTCGTCGTGACCGTCGTCGACGAGGCGGAGAGGGCGCGGTCGAGGGAGGACGGCAACCCCGCGGGCGAGCGGTACGTGGAGCGCGAGGTGGCGCTGCGGGTGGACGAGCGGCTGTGGAGCTCCGCCGACCCGCGCCACCGCGCGCCCCCCGACCGGTTCTCGATGGAGGCGGCGGGTTCCCTCGACCGTGACGGCGACCGCACGCCGTGGGCGGTCGAGGACACCCCGCGGATGGAGCGGGGCCACACCTACGTCGTCGCGCTCGTGTGGCGCCCCGCGGTGCCCGACCCGACGACGCCGACCCCCGCGCACTGGGCCTGGCTCGGCACGGACGCGCTCCTGCCCTACGACGACGGCACGATCGGCGTCGGCGAGCTCGAGGGCGTGGTCCGCGCCGCGCCGAGGGTGGTGCCCGAGGGCGACCCGGAGCGCTCGTTCGAGGACGCGATGGCGGGCCGGTCGGCCGCCGACCTCGCCGCCGTGCTCCGCGCGACCCGTCCGGTCGAGCGCGAGGACTACGGCTGAGCCCGACCCGTCGGACGTGACCGCCACCACCTGGGAGGTCGCTGTCGTCCGGGGCGGGTGCGGGTTACGGTCGTCGTGACCTGTCCCGGAGCACGAAGGAGAACTCCCATGTCCACCCGCACCGCACGCACCGCCTGGAACGGCGACATCCTGCAGGGCTCCGGCCGGGTGGAGCTCGCGAGCTCCGGCGTCGGCACGTTCGACGTCTCCTTCCCCCGCCGCACGGCGGACGCCGCCGAGGGCGTCACCAGCCCGGAGGAGCTCATCGCGGCCGCGCACTCCTCCTGCTTCGCGATGGCGTTCTCGCTGGAGGTCGCGAACGCGGGCGGCACGCCCGGGCAGACCGACGTGACCGCCGACGTCTCGCTGACCCCGGCCGCGGGCGGCGGTCTCGAGATCTCGACGATCGCGCTCACGGTGGTCGGCTCCGCGGCGGGCCTCGACGCCGACGCCTACCGCGCGGCCGCCGAGGCCGCCAAGGCCGGGTGCCCGGTCTCCAAGGCGCTCGCCGGCGTCGGCGAGATCACGCTGGACGTCACCTTCACCGGCTGACCGTGCTGTTGTAGTCAGGCCCCGCGCCCGCATCGAGCGTGCTGACCTGTTCCTCACACCCTCGGGTGGGGGACCCGGTCAGCACGCTCGATGCGTCTCCGGGCCGGGAGGGCTGGCGAGATCGCGCCGTGGCACAGATCCGCCGCACGGTGCCGTTGACCGGGTCGACGGCGCACCGGGAGCGTGCGGAGGGACCCCTGCACCCAGGGACCCTTCAGACACGGAGCCCCGATGAAACCCACGTACCGCCGCGTGCCGCCCACCGGGCCAGCACGCGCCAGGCGAGCCGCCGTCGTCCTGACGGCAGCGGCGCTCGCCGTCACCGGACTCGCCCAGCCGGCAGCCCTCGCCGCCGATGACGACGCGCTCGTCTCCCCGCAGGAGGCCGCACAGAGCCTCGTCGGCGAGAACACCCCCGACGACCCGTACACGACGGGCGGCGACGACGGGTTCACCCCCGTCGTCGAGGGCGACGACGCCGCGGCGCTCGACGCCAAGCTCGGCGACGCCGACCAGCAGCTGCTCAGCGAGGCGCAGGCGTCCGACGAGAAGACCGTCACGGTGCTCCTGGCCGTGCGTGCCGACCGTGCCCCCGCCGTCGAGGACGCCGTCGAGGACGCCGGCGGCGCCGTCGGGCGGACCGAGGCCGACCTGGGCTACGTCCGCGCCACCGTGCCGACGGACGAGGTGCCGGCGCTCGCAGCCCGCGGCGACGTCCTCGCCGTCGACCTCGACCGGCAGCTCCAGGTCCCCGACCCGACTCCCGTCGGGTCGGACGCCGGCGCCGCGACGTCGCGCGCGGCCGCGGACACCCCCGCCGCGCCGACGAAGGACACCCCCGCCGACAACCCCTACCTCCCGGTCGAGGAGACGGGGGCGGTCTCGTTCACCGACGCGAACCCGACGTGGGACGGCCGCGGCACCGTGATCGGTGTCCTCGACACCGGCGTCGACCTCGCGCACCCCGCGCTGCAGACCACCACCGACGGCAAGCCGAAGATCCTCGACTCGTTCGCGGCCACCGACCCCGTCATCGACAACGACGCGACGTGGCAGCGCATGACGACGAAGGTCACCGGGCCGTCGTTCACCTACGCGGGCGTGAAGTACACGGCGCCCGCGGGCACCTTCAGGATCGCGGGGCCGCTGGAGTCGTCCTCCGCGCGGGCCGACGCCGCCGGCGACCTCAACCGTGACGGCGACACGACCGACCGTATCGCCATGCTCTACGACCCCGAGACGCACGAGGTCCGCGTGGACACCGACGGCGACGGCGACCTGGCGGAGGAGACGCCGATGCTGCCGTTCGACGTCGACGGCCAGGTCGGCTACCTCGGCACCGACGACCCGGACACGGACGTCGTCGAGTCGATGCCGTTCACGGTCGAGTACCGCGAGGACGTCGACCTGTCGCCGCTGGGCGGCGCCAACGTCGGCAAGGTGGCCGACTACGTCAACCTCGGCGTCGTCGCCGGCGAGCACGGCACGCACGTGGCCGGCATCGCCGCCGGCAACGGGGTGCTGGGCGGCGCGATGCGCGGCGCCGCGCCGGGCGCGCAGATCGTCTCGGCCCGCGCCTGCACGTGGAACGGCGGCTGCACCGCCGTCGCGCTCACCGAGGGCATGATCGACCTCGTCGTCGAGCACGACGTCGACGTCGTGAACGTCTCCCTCGGCGGCCTCGTGCCGCTCAACGACGGCTCGAGCGCCATCGCGCGCCTCTACGACGAGCTGGTGGACACCTACGACGTCGACATCGTCGCCGCGGCCGGCAACGACGGTCCCGGCCTCAACACCGTGTCGCCGCCGTCGACGGGCGACGGCGTCATCAGCGTCGCGGCGTCGGTCAGCGACGACACGTGGTTCGCGAACTACGGCTCGCGCGTGCCCACCGACCTGGGCCTGTTCCCGTTCTCCTCGCGCGGCCCGTCGGAGGACGGCTCGCTCAAGCCCACCGTGAGCGCCCCGGGCGCCGCGGTGGCGTCCATCCCCACCTGGCTCGACGGCGGGGCGGTGCCGGGCGTCGGCTACGACCTGCCCGCGGGCTACGGGATGCTGAACGGCACGTCGATGGCGTCGCCGCAGGTCGCGGGCGACGTGGCCCTGCTGCGGTCCGCGGCGAAGGCCCGCGGGATCGACGTGACGTCGGCGGGGGTGCGCAGCGCCGTCACCGACACCGCGGACCTCATCGACGGCGTCCAGGTGGCCGCGCAGGGCGCGGGCGTCGTGGACGTCCCCGCGGCCTGGAAGCAGCTCCTGGTGGACGGCGCCGCCCGGCCCGAGCGGGCTGGCTACACCGTGCAGGCGCGGGTGTGCACCGCGCTCTCCGACGTCCTGACCACGCCGGGCGTCGGCGCGGGCGTGCACGACCGCTGCCTGCCCGAGGACGGCGGCGGCCTCGCCCCGGGCGCGACGACGTCCTACGACGTGAAGCTGACCCGCACGACGGGCGCGGCGCGTCCCGTGCTGCACCGGCTCTCGCTCGTCGGCGACGACGGGACGTTCTCGGTCCCCGCCTCCGTGCGGCTGGGCCGCGACGAGGCGCAGACGGTCGCCGTGACGGCCCACCCGCGCACCGCGGGGCTGCACTCGGCGCTGCTGCGGGTCGACGACCCGAGCACGCCCGGCGTCGACCGGGTCGTGCCGCTGACCGTGGTCGCCACGAAGGTCGCCGAGGCTCCCGCGCGCGCCGTGACCGCGAAGGGCGCGGTGCCGCGCGGCGGCGCCGAGTCCGTCTTCGTCGCCGTGCCCGACGGCGTGCAGAACCTCCAGGTCGCGCTCACCGCGGCCGACGGGTCCCCGGCGCAGGGCGTCCGCGTGCGGGCGTTCGACCCCGTCGGGCTTCCGATCGACGGGCCCGCCGCGTGCTACACGGCGACCGACGACTGCGACCCCTCGCGCCACTCCTACGAGCGGCCGCGAGCGGGCGTCTGGGAGCTGGTCGTCGAGGCGTCGCGCGCCGCCGCCGTCCCCTCGCCGTCGTACCGCGTGACGGCGACGCTCCAGGGCGTCGACGTCGAGCCGGCCGAGGTGCAGATCGACGCGCTCGACGTGCAGAAGCCGCAGCGCGTCGACGTCACCGCCACGAACGCGTGGGGGACCGTCGAGGCGAAGCCCGCCGCGGGCGCGCTGGGCCGCACGGTCAAGCTGCGCGGCACGATCGCCGAGGGCGAGGTCTCGCAGAACCGCGTCGACGTGCCGCGCGACGCGACGCTGCTCGACTTCACGCTCACGCCGCTGGCCGACGCCGACCTGGACGTGCTGGTCGCGCACATGGCCACCGGCCAGATCGTGGCCCGCGGGCAGGAGGTCGGGTCGGCGGCCGAGCACATCACGCTGCGCGATCCGATGCCGGGCTCGTACGTCGTCGTGGTCTCGGGCACGTCCGTGCCCGGCGGGTCGGTCGACTTCGACTACGTGGAGGACCTGTTCTCCCCGTCGCTCGGGTCCGTCACCGTGGCCGACGACGCCCCGCGCACCCTGGCCCCGGGGGACACGCTGGGCCTCGACGTCGACGTGACCGCGGTCGCCCACCCGTTCGGGACGCGCGCCCTCGTGGGCGCCGTGCCGCTGGTGAACGACGCGGGCGGGATCGTCGGCAGCGCGCGGGTGCGCGTCGCCGCCGTGCGCACCCCGCAGGCCGAGGTGCTGGACACCGACCAGCCGTTCGTCGGCGCCGACATGAACGGCAAGGGCGTCGTGGCCGGCGACGACCAGGTCAACTGGCTCACCACGCCCGGCCTGTGGACGGCCGAGGGCGGGTTCACGCCCCTCGACGTCGGCCCGGACGGGAAGATGGGCTCGGCCTACGGCATCAACGAGGCGGGCGACGCGTCCGGGCAAGTGATGCGCAAGGACGGCACCCTCCTGGCGGCGCTGTGGCGCGCCGACGGCACACTCGTCGACATCGGCGTCCCCGACGCACGGCCCTACGACCAGACCTACGCGTACGGCCTGAACGACGCGACGAGCGAGCACGGCGTCCAGGTGGTCGGGGTCTCCGTCGACGACGCCATGGTCGACGGCGTCCAGCAGCGGACCCTCGACCCGTGGGTGTGGACCGACGGCTCCGGGTTCCGGACGCTGCCGCACCTGAGCGACGACCACCGTGCGACGCAGGCGCTCGCGCTGAACGACGCGGGCTACGTCGTCGGCTCGTCGTTGGGGAAGGACGGGATCCCGCACGCCGTGCGCTGGACGCCCGCCGGGGAGATCGAGGACCTCGGCGTCCTGCCGGGGATGTGGGACGCCGTCGCGCAGGGCATCAACGCCGACGGCGACGTCGTCGGGCGCTCCGGCCACGACGCGTTCGTCTGGACGGCGGAGGACGGGCTGCGCCGCCTGCCCGACCTCGGGTTCGACGGCACGGCCCTGCAGATCTCCGACACCGGCCTGGTGCTGGGCCTCGCCCAGACGACGCCGGAGGTGCAGACGCCGGTGGTGTGGGACGCGCACGGGCACCTCTTCGACCTCGCGCACACGGTCGACCAGCGGACGGTCTACGCCGTCGACGCGTGGGCCGTCCACGGCTCGAAGGTGCTGGTCTACGGCTACATGGGCTCCGGGTCCGGCGTGGCTCTGCTCGACCTGCCCGAGCTGCCGTGACCTGACCGCCTGGCCGGCCGGGCTCGCTTCCCCCGCTCAGCCGAGCAGGGGCGGCGAGCCCGCGCCGGTCCCGGCGATGACGCCCTCCACGGTCTCGCGCAGCACGTCGCGCGGGTCGTGCGCGGGTGCCCAGTGCAACAGCTCGCGGGCGCGGGTCGCGTCGAGGACGACGTCGGCCCGGGCCATGTCGTACCAGCCCACGTCGATCGGGGCGAGGTGCAGCCGGGACGCGACGGACAGGCCGGTCCGCGCGGTGTCCGGGGAGACGGCCACCTTGCGGCCGCCGGCGAGCACCTCGGCCAGGTCGTCGCCCGTGAGCCAGCCCTCGGGCGCGAGGTTGAACGCCCCGGGGTGGCGCCCGACGACGACGGCACGGTAGGCGTCGGCGGCGTCGTCGGTGTGCATCACCTGCAGGCGCAGCCCGTCGGGCGCGGGGACGGCGGGCAGGAGCGCGCCCTCGGGGGCCCGCTTGGCGGCGAGCCGCAGCGCGCGGGTGCCGAGCGGCCCGAGGAAGTAGCGGCCCAGCTCGGCGCCGGCCTCGCGCTGCAGCATCAGCGCCGGGCGCACCCGGGTCACGACCAGCTGCGGGTAGGCCTCCGCGTACCCGTCGAGCATCCGCTCCACGGCGACCTTCTGCACCGAGTACGAGGACGTCGGCACCCCGCGCCGCGGCCAGTCCTCGGCGACCGGGCTGCCGTCCTCGGGGCCGGGGGAGTACACGCCGGACGTCGAGCCGAGCACCAGGTGCCGCACCCCCGCCCGCACGACGGCGTCGGCGACGGCGCGCGACCCGTCGAGGTTGAGGCGCCGTGCCTGCGCGGAGTCGCGGGCCGACGGCGATGCCCAGGCGAGGTGGATCACGGCGTCCGCCCCGAGGAAGGCACGGTCGAGCCCGCGGACGACGGCGTCGTGCGTGTCGGTGAGGTCGACGCGGACCCACTCGGCGGCGGTGTGCGGGAAGGCGACGGTGCTGCTGCCGTCGGCCCGGGGGACGCGTCGGGCGACGCCGACGATCGAGGTGACGGCCGGCTCTCGCACCAGTGCTCGCAGCACGGCGGTCCCGACGTTTCCGCTGGCTCCCACGACGACGACGCGCACGGTCCGACCGTAGCCGCGCGGGCGGGGCGGCGCGCGTGCAGCCGCGGAAGCGCCGCATCGCGTACGTGGCACACCGTGTGTATAGCCAACACCGCGTGTATGCCGTACGCTCGTGTACGCCATACACGACGACCCGAGGGGAACGGCCATGAACGACCCGATGATCGCGGTGCGGGGGCTGCGCAAGTCCTACGGACGCACCGCCGTCCTGCGCGGCGTCGACCTCGACGTCCGGCGCGGCGAGATCTTCGCCCTGCTCGGCCCGAACGGCGCCGGCAAGACCACCACCGTCAACATCCTCACCACGCTGGTGCGGCCGGACGGAGGCGCGGCGACCATCGCCGGCGCCGACGTCGTGAAGGACCCGGCGGCCGTCCGGCGCAGCATCGCGCTGACCGGCCAGTACGCGTCGGTCGACGAGTTCCAGACCGGCGAGGAGAACCTCGTCATGATGGCCGACCTCGCGCACCTGCCGAAGCGCGTCGTGCGAGGCCGCGCCCAGGAGCTCCTCGAGCGCTTCGACCTCACCGAGGCCGCGGGCCGCAAGGTGGCCACGTACTCCGGCGGCATGCGCCGCCGGCTCGACCTCGCCATCAGCCTCGTCGCCGACCCGGCCGTCCTCGTCCTCGACGAGCCCACGACCGGCCTCGACCCGGCGTCCCGCTCCCAGCTGTGGGACGTGGTCCGGGGCCTCGCCGCCGACGGCACCACCATCCTGCTCACCACGCAGTACCTCGAGGAGGCGGACCGCCTCGCCGATACGATCGCGGTCCTCGCCGAGGGGCGGATCGCTGCCCGCGGCACCGCGGCCGAGCTCAAGGCGCTCGTCGCGGGCGACCACGTGCGCGTCTCCTTCGACGACGCCGCGAGCCTCGCGGCCGCGCGCGGGCTGGGCGTCGCGGGCCTCGCCGAGGCCGAGGAGGACGCGAAGGCGCTCGCCCTGACGTTCCCGAGCCCCGAGCCCGTGCGGGCCATCCGCGACGTCCTCGACCGGGCCGAGGCGAGCGGCCTCGCCGTCGCCGGGGTGAGCGTGGTCAAGCCCACACTCGACGACGTCTTCCTCGCCCTGACCAGCAGCACCGACCGCCCGACCCGCACCCCCGAGGAGGCCCTGCGATGACCACCACCCTGGCCCCGGCGCCGCACACCGCGCCTGGCCGCGCCCGCGCCGTGCGCGCGCCCCTGCGCGACGTCGCGACCATGACCCGGCGCGAGGCGCGCCGCTCGCTCCGCTCGATCGACGGCCTCGTCACCGCGTTCGTGCTGCCGGTGATGATCATGCTCGTCTTCGTCGTCATCTTCGGCGGCGCCATCGAGCAGGACGGGCAGTACATCGACTACGTCGTGCCCGGCGTCCTCATCATGTGCCTGGGCTTCGGGTCGGCGACGGCGGCCGTGGCCGTGGCGCAGGACATGACCTCCGGCACGATCGACCGGTTCAAGACGCTCCCGATCTTCGGACCGGCGGCGCTGTGGGGGCACGTGCTCGCGAGCGTCGTGCGCAACCTCGCGTCCGCGGCGGTGGTGCTCCTGGTCGCCGTCGCGCTCGGCTTCCGGCCGGACGCCGGGGCGGGGGACTGGCTCGGCTTCGTCGGCCTCGCCGTGCTGGCCGTGCTCACCTTCACGTGGCTCAGCACCGCGCTGGGCCTCGTCCTGAGCGTGGAGGCGTCCCAGTCGGTGAACTTCATCTTCCTGTTCGTGCCGTACCTCAGCTCGGGCTTCGTGCCCGTGGACACCATGCCGGACTGGCTGCACGGCTTCGCCGAGCACCAGCCGTTCACGCCCATCATCGAGTCGGTGCGCGGCCTGCTGTCGGGGACGCCGGACGGCGGCACGATCCTGGTCGCCTGCGCCTGGCTCGTCGGGTTCCTGGCGCTGAGCGTCGCCGTCGGCAGCGTGCTCTACCGCCGTCGGACCGCCCGCTGAACGCTCCATCGAACGCTGTGAGCGGGGGGTGGGGGGGGGGCCTTTCCCCCACGAAAGGGGAAAAAACCCCCCCCCCAACACGCCGACG
>NZ_JBSGUW010000019.1:62819-78804 GCF_053608125.1 Isoptericola sp. NPDC055063
GACCTGTTGGTCTCCCCTGTTGCCGCTTTCTTCGGCTTTTGGGGGTTTTTTTTCCCCCCCCCCCCCCCCCCCGACCCCCCCCCCCCCCCCCGCTCACAACGATGCTGGAATGATGAGGTCATGACGGACACGCCGGAGACGGACCTGGCCGAGGCTGACCGGCCCGAGACCGACGCGCCGGAGCTCCCGCCGAGCCTCGCGCTCGCATGGGGCGTGGCCGAGCGCCCCGAGCGGGTGCCGCGACGGGAGCTCAGCATCGAGCGCATCGTCGAGGCCGCTGTCGAGATCGCGGACGGCGAGGGCCTGGCCGGGCTGTCGATGGCCCGCGTGGCCAAGAGCCTCGGCTTCACCACGATGTCCCTGTACCGGTACGTCACGAGCAAGGACGACCTGTTGCTGCTCATGCAGGAGGCCGCGCTCGACCAGGAGTTCCCGCCGCAGCACGAGCCGCCGGACTGGCGGGCCGAGCTGCGTGAGTGGGCGCTGTTCACGTACGAGCTGTTCCGCGGCCACTCGTGGGTGCTGGACGTCCCGGTGACGGGCGCCCCGCTCACGCCGGCGAGCCTGCGCGCCCTCGACGCGGGGCTCCGCGCGCTGCGTTCCACGGCGCTCTCCGACGACGAGAAGATCGCCACCATCCTGCTCATGAACGGGTACGTCCGGAACGCCGCCCAGCTCTACCGGGACCTGCGGCGGGCCAACACCGAGGGCACGGACGCCGCCGCGGCGGCCGGCCCGGGCCTCGCCGACCTGCTGCGCGCCCTCGTCGACGAGATCCGGTTCCCGTTCCTGCGCCCCATCGTGGAGCGCGGCGCCTACGCGTCGTACCACACGGGGACGCTCGACGACGAGGAGGACGTCGGCTGGGGGCTCGAGCGCACGCTCGACGGCGTCGCCGCGTACGTCGCCGCCCACGGCGAGCGAGGGCCGGAGCCGGAGGACGCGCCCGGGAGCACGCTCCGGGACGCCGGCGTGGCCGAGGCGCTCGCCGTCGCGATGCGCTACTCGTCCGACCCCAAGGTCAAGAAGGCGGCGGCCCGGCGCAAGGAGGCCGACAAGCGCGTCCGCGAGGGCCAGAAGAAGGTGCGCGAGCTCGAGAAGGCCCTGCGCGACGCGCGGAAGGCCGAGGCCGAGGCCGTGCGGGCCGCCCACGAGCGCGCCGAGCGCGACCGCTGAGGGGGCAGGGTCGCCGGGGGGGGCGGCGTGGACGCGTCGGCGGCCCCGGGGCACCGATGGCAGAATCGGCGCGTGCCAGCCGAGACCCGCACCACCCCGACGCCGGACGAGGGCGCGCAGGTCGCGCCGACGCGTGACGAGGTGGAGAGCGCGGCCCGGCAGGCGGCCGACGAGGCCCGCGAGGCGGTCGCGTCGGCGCTGCGGACGGTGATCGCCGGCGACGTCGACACCAGCCCCCGCCGCCGGGCCGAGTACTCCACGGACGCGTCCAACTACCGCGTCGTGCCCGACGTCGTCGCCTTCCCTCGCAGCTCGCGGGACGTGGAGCGCGGCCTCGAGGTGCTGCGCGAGCTGAAGATTCCGGTGACGGCGCGCGGCGCGGGGACGTCCGTTGCGGGCAACGCCGTGGGCACGGGCGTGGTGCTCGACTTCTCGCGACACCTGAACCAGGTGGTGTCGGTGGACCCGGAGGCCGGCACGGCCGTCGTCGAGCCGGGCACCGTGATGTCCACGCTCCAGCGCGCGGGCGCGGCCCACGGCCTCCGGTTCGGCCCCGACCCGTCCACGCAGAACCGCGCGACCCTCGGCGGCATGATCGGCAACAACGCCTGCGGCCCGCACGCCGTGGCGTACGGCCGCACCGCCGACAACGTGGTGGAGCTCGACGTCGTCGACGGCCGTGGCCGCCGCTTCACCGCGGGCCGCGGCGACGCCACGTTCGCCGCCGTGCCGGGCCTGGCGGAGCTCGTGCGCGAGAACCTCGCGCTCATCCGCACGCAGTTCGGCCGGTTCGGGCGCCAGGTGTCGGGGTACTCGCTGGAGCACCTGCTGCCGGAGAACGGGTCCGACCTCGCCAAGGCGCTGGTGGGCACCGAGGGCACGCTCGTCACGGTGCTCGGCGCCACGCTGCGCATGGTGCCCGTGCCCACGGCGCCGACGCTCGTCGTGCTCGGCTACCCCGACATGCCGTCGGCGGCCGACGACGTCCCGCACCTGCTGGCCCACAAGCCGCTCGCGATCGAGGGCCTGGACGCGCGGCTCGTCGACGTCGTGAAGCGCGCCAAGGGGGAGTCGGCGGTGCCGGCCCTGCCCGAGGGCGCGGGCTGGCTGATGATCGAGGTCGGCGGCGCGAGCCAGGACGAGGCGAGCGCGCGGGCCGAGGCGATCGTGACGTCGTCGTCCGCCCTGGCGTCGCTGGTGCTGCCCGCCGGCCCCGACGCCACCAAGATGTGGCAGATCCGGGCCGACGGCGCGGGGCTCGCCGGCCGTACCCCGGCGGGGGAGCAGGCGTGGCCCGGCTGGGAGGACTCGGCCGTGCCGCCCGAGCGGCTCGGCGCGTACCTGCGCGACCTCGAGCAGCTCATGGAGCGCTACGGCGTCGACGGCCTGCCCTACGGGCACTTCGGGGACGGCTGCGTGCACCTGCGCATCGACATCCCGCTGGAGACCTCGGGCTCGGTGCTGCGCACGTTCATGACCGACGCCGCGCGCCTGGTCGCGTACCACGGGGGCTCGCTCTCGGGGGAGCACGGCGACGGCCGCGCGCGCTCCGAGCTGCTGCCGCTGATGTACTCGCCCGAGGCGATCCGGCTGATGGAGCAGGTCAAGGCGCTCTTCGACCCCGAGGACCTGCTCAACCCGGGCGTCGTGGTGCACCCCGCCGCGGTGGACGCCGACCTGCGCCGCCCGGCCGCGACCTCGGTGCCGTCGACGGCGCCGCTGGGGGAGCGGGGCCTCGCCGGCTCGGGCCCGCTGCGCGGCGTCGCGAAGAAGACGGGCCACCTCGGCTTCGCCTTCACGCACGACCACCACGACCTCACGACGGCCGTGCACCGCTGCGTCGGCGTCGGCAAGTGCCGGGCCGACAACCAGGCCTCCGGCGGGTTCATGTGCCCCAGCTACCAGGCGACGAAGGACGAGAAGGACGTCACCCGCGGCCGCGCGCGCGTGCTCCAGGAGGCGGTGAACGGCACCCTCGTGGGCGGGCTGACCGCGCCGGAGGTGCGCGAGTCGCTCGACCTCTGCCTGAGCTGCAAGGCGTGCTCGTCGGACTGCCCGGCGGGCGTCGACATGGCGCAGTACAAGTCCGAGGTGCTGCACCGGACGTACAAGGGCAAGCTCCGCCCGGTGGACCACTACGCCCTCGGGTGGCTACCGCGGTGGGCGCGCCTGGCCGGCGGGATGCCGCGGTTCGTCAACGGTCTGCTCGGCGTCCCGTGGATCGCCAAGGCGGTGCTGTGGGCCGGCGGCATGGACACCCGGCGACAGGTGCCGCAGTTCGCCGAGATCCCGTTCCGTACCTGGTGGAAGCGCGGCTGGGCGTCGCACGGCGTGCCCGGCCTGGGCGCCGGCCAGAAGCCGGGAGACCTGCCCGACCGGGAGCGGCCGAAGGTCGTGCTCTGGGCGGACTCGTTCAGCGACGCGCTCGCGCCGTCCGTGCCGCAGGCCGCGGTGAAGGTGCTGACCGACGCCGGCTACGACGTCATCGTGCCCGACCAGCAGGCGTGCTGCGGCCTCACCTGGATCTCGACGGGACAGCTCGACGGCGCGCGCCGCCGCCTGTCGCAGCTGCTGTCGGTGCTCGGCCCGTACGCCGTGAACGGCATCCCGATCCTGGGGCTGGAGCCGTCGTGCACCGCGGTGCTGCGCTCCGACCTGCTCGACCTGTTCCCCGACGACCCGCGCGCCCAGGCCGTGGCCGACGCCACCCGCACGCTGGCGGAGCTGCTGACCTCCCCGGACACGGCCCCCGACGCCGCGTGGCAGGTGCCCGACCTGTCGGACGTCACCGCCGTCGTGCAGCCGCACTGCCACCAGCACGCGGTGATGGGCTTCTCCGCCGACGAGGCGCTGCTGCGCGCCGCGGGCGCCGACATCAAGGTGCTGGCCGGCTGCTGCGGCCTGGCTGGGAACTTCGGCATGCAGAAGGGCCACTACGACGTGTCGGTGGCCGTGGCCGAGAACGCGCTGCTGCCCGCGCTGCGCGAGCGCGCCGAGGGCACGGAGTACATCGCCGACGGCTTCTCCTGCCGCACCCAGGCGCTGCAGCTCGAGGGCGTGGGCGGTAAGGCCCTCGTGGAGGTCATCGCCGAGCGGCTCTGACCGCTACGCGTCCGTCCGGCGGGTGATCGCGAGGACGCCGGACCGGGCGGGCTCGGGCAGCTCGGGCACCAGCACCACGAGCGACTGCAGCAGCAGCTGCTCCAGCTCCTCGCGCGTGATGCCGCTGCCGCCCAGCCAGGCGGCGGTGACGTTCTCGACCAGCGCCACCCACCCGCGAGCCAGCAGCTGCAGCCGCCCGCTGGGGGTGAAGCCGATGACGCCGGCGGTGGCCGTCATGCGCTCGACCAGCGCCGACCGGACGCGCTGCAGGGCGTCCTCGGTGACGTCGTCGCCGGCGAGCGCGCCGCGCCAGATGTCCTCCCACACCCGCCGGTGCGCGGTCACCGACCCCAGGAACAGGCCCATCGCGTGCGCCGGGCGCTCGGCGAGGGGACGATCGTCGGGTGTCAGGAGGGTCTGCTCGAGGTCGGCCACCGCCTCGAGCGCGACCGTGCGCCGCAGCCCCGCCGTCGAGCCGAAGTAGTGGAAGACCAGCGCCTTGGACGCCCCGGCGCGCGCGCCCACCGACGCGGGCGTCAAGGAGTCCAGCCCGTCCTCGGCGGCGGCCTTCGTGGCCACGTCGAGCAGCTCGCGACGCCGGTCGGACGGCTCGCGACGGGTCCGGGGGCGCGGGTCGGCGGAGGGCATGACCACAGTTCTACGTCGTTATTGACCAGTAGTCAACACTGGTCGTACAGTTGTTGATCGCAGGTCAACAGTGCGTCGCGTGCGGCGGGACAGGAGCAGGGGTGCAGATCACGCTGAGCGGGGTGCGGGTCGAGGGCCGGCGCGAGCCGATGCTGGAGGCCACCGACCTCGCCTGGTCCACGGGGGAGTGCCTCCTCGTGGCCGGCGAGCCCGGGCACGGGCACACCGCGCTCGCGCTCGTCGCGACCGGCAGGTTCGCGCCGTCCGACGGTGCTGTGCGCCTCGACGGCGCCGCCCTGCCGCCGTCCGCGCTGCGCGCGGTCACCGCCGTCGTCGACGTCCCGGGCATCAGCGAGCCCGACGACGCCCTGTCCCTGGCCGACGTCGTGGCCGAGGGCCTCGCCCTGGCCGGTCGCCGCTCCCTGCCGCGCGACGTGACCCGCTGGCTCGAGGAACGCTCCCTCGCCGAGGAGCGCGGCCGCCGCGTGGACCAGCTCGCGGGCGCCGTGCGCACCGCCGTCCTCGCGGCCCTGGCCGCCGAGAACCCGGACGTGCGGTTCGTCGTGCTGACGCTGCCCGACCGGCACGGCGGCGAGCCCGCCGGGTGGTGGGAGACGGCCCGCGCGCTCGCCGCGTCCGGCCTCGGCGTGCTGGTCCAGTGCACGCGGTCCTCGGCCCGCGAGCTCGGCGCCGACCTGCCGCCCGCGCGCGGGCAGAGCATCCACGAGCCGCCGCAGGTCGTGCTGCGCGAGACGCCCGGCGCGCCGCCCGAGGCTCCGGCGCCGTCCGACGACGAGACCCTCGCGCTGCCCGCGGCGTCACTCGCGGAGGCGACCGCCGTCGTGCCCGCGGTCGTGCCCGCGGTCGTGCCCGCGCCCGCGCCCGAGCCCGAGCCGGATGAGGACGGCGACCTCGAGATCGAGGACGAGCTGGAGCCGTCGCCCGACCCGGACCCGCGCGCCGAGGAGGACGTCGACGAGGCGCCCGAGGCGGCCGCGGACGACACGCCCATCCACGACACGCCCATCCGCGACACGCCCATCCACGACACCCTGGTCGCGGCACCGAGCGACGGCGCACCCACCGACGACGCACCCACCGACGAGACCCAGGAGGAGGCCCGATGACCGCGGTCCGGCTCGCGCTCTCGGAGCTCAAGCGCCTCGCGGCCGGGCGGCTCCCCAAGCTCGCCATCCTCGCGATGGCGCTCATCCCCACGCTGTACGCGGGGCTGTACCTGTTCGCCAACCACGACCCGTACGGGCAGCTCGAGCAGGTACCAGCGGCCGTCGTCGTGCAGGACGAGGGCACCACCACGACGGACGCGGAGACGGGCGAGAAGACCGAGCGGGACTTCGGCCGCGACGTCGCGGACCAGCTGCTCGACGACGGCGGGTTCGGCTGGGTCGAGACGTCCCAGGCGGACGCGGAGGCGGGCGTGCGCTCCGGGCGCTACGACGCGGCGCTCATCATCGGGCCGACGTTCTCGGCCGACCTGGCGTCGGCGGGGGAGTTCGAGCCGCAGCAGGCCAGCCTCACGCTCATCACCAACGACGCGAACAACTACCTCGCGGGCACCATCTCGGACACGATCGTGGGCAAGGTGCGCGACTCCATCGCGGAGGAGGTCGGCACGGAGGCGGCGGACACGTTCCTGCGCGGCTTCGCGTCCATCCACACCAATCTCGCGGACGCGGTGGACGGCGCGCAGAAGCTGCTGAAGGGCGCCACGACGCTCGACGACGGCCTCGCGGACGCCGACGACGGCGCGCACACGCTCGCCGACGGCGCGCAGCAGGCGGCGGACGGCGCCGCGACGCTCGACGGCAAGGTCGGCACCCTGGCGTCGGCGGTCGGGCAGCTCGACGACGGCGCGGGACAGCTCGCGTCCGGGCTCGGGACGCTGCAGGACAAGACCGCGGACCTGCCCGCCCAGACGAAGAAGCTGTCCGACGGCGCGGCGCAGGTGGCCGACGGCAACGCGCAGGTCGCGCAGTACGGCCGCGAGGCCGCGGACGCCGCGGGGCAGGTGCTGCCCACCCTCGACGGCGCCCGCTCCGACGCGGCGGACGCCCTGGACCAGGGGCGCGCGGACCTCGACCAGCAGCTCGCCGACCTCTGCGCGCAGGTGCCGGACGACGCCGCCGACCTCGCGACACAGTGCGCCGACCTGCGCACCCAGGCGCTCGACCGGCTGGACGCCACCCGCGCCGACGTCGACGGCGCCCTCGACGCGCAGCGGTCCGACGTGAAGGCCGCGGTGTCGAAGGTCGAGGGTGCCTCGACCAAGCTCGGCCAGCTCGCCGACGGGTCCCGGCAGGTGGCCGACGGCGCAGCGACGCTCGCGGGCGCGACGCCGCAGCTCACGGCAGGCATCGCGTCGGCGGCGGACGGCGCGGACCGCCTGGCCGACGGCACCGGGCAGCTTGCCGACGCCACGCCCGCCCTCGTCGACGGCGTGCACCGGTTGGCCGACGGCACGGGTCAGGTCTCCGACGGGGCCGCCGACCTGGCGGCCGGAACGACGAAGCTCGCGGACGGCTCCGGGGAGCTCAAGGGCGGCATCAAGGACCTGCGCGACGGGCTCGCCGAGGGCCTGGGCCAGATCCCCGACCTCGACGACCAGACGCGCGAGGACACGGCCTCCACCATCGGCAACCCGCTGGAGGTGCGCAACGAGGCGCTGTCGTCGGCGGGCACCTACGGCGCCGGGCTCGCGCCGTTCTTCCTGTCGCTGGCCACGTGGATCGGCGCGTACGTGCTGTTCCTGCTGGTGCGGCCGCTGTCGACGCGGGCACTCGCGGCGGGCCGGTCCGCGTTCGCGACGGCGCTGGGCGGTTGGGCGACGCCGGCCGCGATCGGCGTCGTGCAGGTGGCGGCGATGTTCGCCGTGACGAAGTTCGCGCTGGACATCCAGCCGTCGTACGGGCTGTTCACCGCGCTGTTCCTGGTGCTGGTGTCGGCGACCTTCGTCGCGATCCTCCAGGCGCTGAACGTCTGGCTGGGGGCGGCGGGCCAGTTCCTGGGGCTCGTGCTCATGCTGGTGCAGCTCGTCACCGCGGGCGGCACGTTCCCGTGGCAGACCATCCCGCAGCCGCTCAAGGCGATGCACCAGTTCATGCCCATGACGTACGCCGTCGAGGGGCTGCGCCAGCTCCTGTACGGCGGCAACCTCGCGACCGTCTCCCGCGACGTCACGGTGCTGGTCGGCGTCCTCGTCGTCGCCCTCGCCCTCACGACGCTCGCCGCCCGCAAGCAGCGCGTGTGGACGGTGACCAAGCTGCAGCCCGAGCTCGTCCTCTGACGGGTGCCGAACAGGCAGTTGACACCGTGATGGGGCTCCGCCGGGCCCGATCACGGTGTCAACTGCCTGTTCGGCGGGGGCAGGATGGGCGCGTGGAGTTCCAGGACGTGGTGCGACGACGGCGGATGGTGCGGCGGTTCACGGACGAGCCCGTGGCCCCGGAGACGGTGGAGCGGCTGGTGGGCAACGCCGTGCGGGCCCCCAGCGCGGGGTTCTCGCAGGGCTGGTCGTTCCTCGTGCTGACGGAGCCGGAGGACCGCGAGCGGTTCTGGGTGGCGACGACGCCGGACGCGTCGCAGCGCGACATGTCCGCATGGCTCGCGGGGATGCGTACCGCGCCCGTGCTGGTCGTGGCGCTGTGCTCGAAGGAGGCCTACCTCCGCCGGTACGCCGAGGACGACAAGGGCTGGACCGACCGCGACGAGGCGCGCTGGCCGGTGCCCTACTGGCACGTCGACGCCGGCATGGCCTCCCTGCTCATGCTGCAGACCGCAGTCGACGAGGGCCTCGGCGCCTGCTTCTTCGGCATCGGGGCCGGCGAGATGCCCGCGTTCCGGGCGGCGTTCGGCATCCCCGACGGGTGGGTCCAGACCGGCGTCGTGGCCGTCGGGCACCCCGCCGACGGCGGGGCGAAGGGCTCTCCGACGCGCCGGCGGCGCAAGCCGCTGGAGGACGTCGTGCACCGCGGGCGGTGGTGACGGCCGGTCAGGGCCCGACGGAGCGGACCGCCGCGGCGAGCGCCCCCACCGCCTCCTCGACCCGCGCGTCGGCGAGGTTCCCGTACCCGACCACCAGGGCCTCGGCGGGAGCGCCGGGCAGCGGCGCCGCCGTGACGCGGTAGCGCCGCACGTCGGCGACCGCGACGTCGCGCGCCGCGGCGGCCCGCACGACGTCGGCCGCGGCGACGCCGTCGGGCAGGCCGAGGACGACGTGCAGCCCGGCCGCGAGGCCGCTCACAGGCAGGCCGGGGAGCGCGGCGTCGAGCGCGTCGAGGAGGGCGGCGCGGCGGCGGCGGAACCGGCCCCGCGCGGCGCGCAGGTGGCGCTCGTAGCCGCCGTCGGACAGGAACCGCGCCAGCGCGAGCTGGTCCACCGTCGACGGCGCCACGCCGTCGGGCCGGGCGTCGAGGCGCTCGCGCCACCGCGGCGGCAGCACCAGCCAGCCCAGCCCGAACGCGGGCGAGACGGTCTTGCTGAGCGACCCGAGGAGCGCCACACGCCCCGGGTCGTGCCCCTGCAGCGCGGCCACGGGTCGCCGGTCGTAGCGGAACTCGGCGTCGTAGTCGTCCTCGACGACCAGCCCGTCGACGGCGCGGGCCCACGACACGAGCGCGTCGCGTCGCTCGGGCGCGAGCGCGACTCCCGTGGGGAACTGGTGGGCCGGTGTGACGAGGGCGGCCCGCGCGCCCGTGCGGGCGCCCGCCGCAACGAGGGCGTCCACGTCCACGCCGCCCCCGTCGACGGGGACGGGCACAGGGACGAGGCCGCCGTCGCGGGCGACGTCGCGCAGGCGCCCCCAGCTCGGGTCCTCGACCAGCAGCGCGCGGTGGCCGGCGGCCTTCAGCGCGCGCACGAGCCGGGCCATGCCGTCCGTCGCGCCGTGGGTGACGAGGACGTCGTCCGCGCCCGCGCAGGTGGAGCGCGCCCGCGCCAGGTAGGCGGCCAGGGCCGCGCGGGTGCCGGGGTGGCCGGCGGGGTCGGGCGCGCCGAGGTCGGCGTCGGGGGCGTCGGCGAGGGCGTCGCGCAGGGCGCGCAGCCACGCCGCGCGCGGCACGTGGCGCAGGTCGGGGACGCCGGGGGCGAGGTCCAGACGTGCGCGGGCACCCGGGGCGTCAGGGCGGGCAGACGGTCCTGGGGAGGGGGTCGGTCGGACGGCGCGCGCGGCGCCGGCCGCGATCCGCGTGCCGGACCCGACACGCGCCTCGCAGAACCCCTCCGCGACGAGCTGCCCGTAGACCTCCGTCACGACCCACCGGGACACGCCCAGCGTCTCGGCGAGCGCACGGCTCGGGGGCAGCGCGGCACCGGCCGGGACGCGCCCGGCGTGGACGGCGTCCCGGACCGCGCGCTCAAGACGCGCGACCAGGGGCGCGTCGTCGTGCCCGAGGTCGAGCACGGTGTCCCACGCGAGGCGCGGATTGGTCTGGGCAAGTGCCATGTCATTGGACGGTACACCCGGGCCGATCGACTCCTAGCGTCGGTCGTGTCAGCCGGCGGGCCACGCCGGCGCCCACGAACAGGAGCACCCATGCGCTACCGCACCCTCGGTGACGGCACCACCTCGTTCGACGTCAGCACCCTGTGCCTCGGCACCATGTACTTCGGCACCCGGACGGACGAGAGGACGTCGTTCGCGATCCTCGACCGCTTCGTCGAGGCCGGCGGCACCTTCCTCGACACGGCGAACAACTACAACTCCTGGGGCCTGGGCCACGGCCGCGACAGCGAGGACCTGCTCGGCCGCTGGCTCGCGGCCCGCGGGAACCGGGACCAGCTCCGCCTGGCCACCAAGGCGGGCGCCGCGAAGAAGGACCCGAACCTGCCGCTGCAGATGGAGGCGCCCACCAACTACCAGGGGCTGGGCGCGGAGACGATCGCCTGGGAGGCGCGCGAGAGCCTGCGCCACCTGGGCGTGGACCACATCGATGCCTACTACGGGCACGTGGACGACTACGACACCCCGCTCGCCGAGACCGTCGGCGCATTCGGCAAGCTCCAGGCGGAGGGGATCATCGGCATCGCCGGCATCTCCAACGTCGCGCTGCACCGCGTCGTCGAGGCCCGCGAGGAGGCCCGCCGCCAGGGCGTCGCGCCCTACGGGCTGGTGCAGCAGCAGCTCACCTACCCCTACCCGCGGCCCGACGTCGGCCGCCACAACTGGGCGTCGTACGAGCTGCTCGACTACGCGCGAGCCTCGTCCGACGCGGGCAGCCCGCTCGCCGTCGTCGCCTACTCGCCGCTCATGCAGGGCGCGCTGGTCCGCGACGACAAGCCGCTGTGGGACGGCTTCGACCACCCCACCACCCACGAGCGGCTGCGCGTGCTGCGTGAGGTGGCGGCCGAGATCGGCGCCACCCCGAACCAGGTGGTGCTCGCCTGGCTGATGGGCGGCGACGTGCCCGTCGTGCCCATCGCGGGCGCGAGCAGCCTCGCCCAGCTCGAGGAGATCCTCGGCGCCGTCGAGCTCGACCTCGACCCGGAGCTGCGCGCGCGCCTCGACGCCGTGTGACGCGTGCTCGCGTCAGTCCCCGCCGCGGCCGGTCGTCACTCGAGCCACTCGGTGACGAACCGGTCGTTGGCGTGCACGTGGATCGCCTCGTACACCTCCGGCCCGATCACCGTGAACTTGTGCGGCGTGCCCGCCGGCGCCACGAGGATCTGGCCGCCCACCGCGACCACCTCGTCGTCGCCCACCCGGAACAGCGCCCGCCCCGACCGCACGACGAACGTCTCCGTGTAGGGGTGCCGGTGCAGGCGCGGGCCGGCGCCGTCGCGGTCGATCCGCTCGAACATCAGGGACACGGTGGAGCCGTGGAGGTACCCCTCGAAGTCGGCGTCCGGCAGGGTGGACTGCTCGATCAGCTCGATGCTCATGGGGTGATGACCGCGGCGCCGCGGTGAACTGAGCGGCGCCCGGCCGACACGTCAGGGCAGCGGGAGGTCGAGCCCCCGGCGCAGGCGGTCGCGGACGGCGCGGGGCAGCTCGCCCCAGTCGTCCACGGTGTCGAGGTCGACGGCGGTGCCCGGGCGCCGCAGCACCACCGCCCGCAGTCCGGCGCGCTCCGCCTCGGCGACGTGCGCCGCCCGCGACCCCTCCCCGAAGCGGAAGGCGAACGGCGCGGCGGCCGGCAGCGCGAGCAGGTTGGTGCCGGCGAGGTGCCGGTCGGTCGCGACGACGGCGGTCGCCGGGCCGTCCGCGTCGTCGGGGTGCGCGTCGTCGGAGGCCGCGCCCGCGGCGAGGAGGGCGGCGACGTCGTCCGTCCCCAGCAGCGGCAGGTCGGCGTGCGCGACCACGAGGCGCGCGGCGCCGCGCTCGACGGCGAGCTCCCGGCCGACGTCGAGCGCCGCGTTCAGCCCGGGCCGCTCGGGAGGCTGGGCCACGATCTCGACCGGTGGCCCGCCCGGCGCGGCAGTTCCGGTCCGCGTCGGCAGCCCGAGCTGCCGCGCCGAGCCGGAACTGCCGACACGAGCGTGGGGTCCGAGCGTCTCGACGGCGAACGGGACGTCCGCAGTGACCACGAGCACCCGGTCGACGCCGTCCGACGCCCGCAGGACGGCGACGACGTGCCGGGCCAGCGCCGCCACGAGCCGCCGCCTGGCCGCGGGGTCGAGCGCGGCGGCCAGCCGCGACTTGCCGGAGACGCCGTCGCGCAGCGGCACGACGGCGACGGTGCCGCCCGTCATCCGAGGGCGAGGAGCTCGCGGGCCAGGCGCTCGCGACCGGCGGGCCCGCCCATGATCGTGTCGGTGACGAGCACCTCCACCCCCAGGTCGCGGATCGGGCCGGCGAGGTTCGCGTCGGCGTCGTCGATGACCATCACGTCCACGAGGCCCGCGTAGAGCCGGGCCACGCCCAGCGCGGACACCTCGTGCCCGAGCGTCTCCAGGATCTGCGCGGCCGGGCCCTTGATCGCCTGCCCGCCCACGATGGGGCTCACGGCCACGCGCCGCGCGGGCGAGGCCAGGACGGCGTCGCGCACCCCGGCCACGGCCAGCACCGGCTCCACGGACAGGAACGGGTTGGACGGCGCGACGACGAGCAGGTCGGCGTCCGTGACGGCGTCGAGCACCCCGGGCGCGGGCCGGGCGGCGTCCACGCCGTCGAGCTCGATCCCCAGGACGGCGTCGGCGTGCTGCCGCCGCACGAAGTACTCCTGGAACGCCACCCGCCCCGACGGCGTCTCGACCAGCGTGCGCAGCCGGTCGTCGGTGACGGGCAGCAGCCGCGCCCGCACCCCCAGGGACGAGGCGAGCCGGGCCGTCACGGCGCCGAGCGGTTGCCCGTCGCGCAGCGCGGCCGTCCGCACGACGTGGGTCGCCAGGTCGCGGTCGCCGAGCGTGAACCAGGTGTCCTCGCCGAGGCGCGCGAGCTGGTCGAGGGTCGTGTACGTCTCGTCGGTCAGCCCCCAGCCGCGGGCCTCGTCGTTCAGCCCGGCGAGGGTGTACATGACGGTGTCGACGTCGGGGGAGACCAGCAGGCCGTGCCGCTCCGTGTCGTCGCCGACGTTCACGACGACGGTGAGGCCGCCGTCCGCGGTCGGGGCGCCGCCGTCGGGCAGGGCGAGGGCGAGGCCGTGCGCCAGGCGGGCGCCGCCGACGCCGCCGGCGAGAAGGGTGACGCGTGTGCTCACCCGACGAGCCTACGGTCCCCCCGGCCCCGCCCGGGTGCGTGGACCGGTGCCGCCGAACAGCCGGTGGCGCCGAACAGGCAGCTGGCACCGGTATCGGGGCCCGAGCGGCCCCATAGCGGTGTCAACTGCCTGTTCGGCACGCAGAATGGGCGTATGGCCGTCTTCGCTTTCTCCGTCGCCCCGCTCGGCGCGGGCGAGTCCGTCGCGGACTCCGTCGCCGCCGCCGTCCGCATCGTCCGCGAGTCGGGGCTCCCCACCCGCACCACCGCGATGTTCACCGAGATCGAGGGGGACTGGGACGAGGTGATGCCGGTGATCCAGCGCGCCACGGAGGCCGTGGGCGCGGGCGGGCACCGCGTGTCGCTGGTGATCAAGGCGGACATCCGCCCCGGGTACACCGGTCAGCTGGACGCGAAGATCGCGCGCGTCGAGGAGCGGCTCGCCGACGACGGCGGCGCCGGGCACGCGTAGCCCCGGCGCCTGACGACCGTCCGTCCGACCTCGTCGGAGGGCGTCCACGCGCGCCGCCGCGCGTCTGGGAGGCTGCTGTGGTACAGGACACGTCGCGGGGGCCGTAGGCTTGGCCGGGATCCGGCCGCCCGGGCCGTGATCTGAGCCAGGAGTGGTCTGCATGCCCCTGTTCGAGGTCGACGCCCAACGGCCCCTCCTCGTCCAGCCCGACCGGTCGCCCGCAGCAACCGCGCAGGGCGTCGGCACCACCGCTCACCGGGTGGTGGACAGTCACATCGACGGGCTGCTGGGTGAGCAGATCTTCCCCGTCAGTCCCGGCGCCGGGCCGGACGAGCCCCACCTCCTCGCGCTCGACGCGACCGGGTCGCCGGTCGTCGTGGAGCTCGTCGCCGACCTGGACCGCGCCGCCCTCACGCGGGCCCTCGACCACGCCGGCGCCGCCGGCCGGCTGACCCGCGGCGCGCTCGCCGAGCGGTACCACGGCGGCCCGGCGGCGTTCCACCGCGACGTGTCGGCGTTCTACGACAGCGTCCCGATCACGCGCTCGCAGCCCGGCCGGAGCAGCGCGCGGCTCATCGTCATCTGCCAGGAGGCGAGCGAGGAGATCCTCAACGCCGTCGACTTCCTGCGCCAGCCGACGATGCCGGTCGAGGTGCTGAAGATGGGCGTCGTGCACAGCGCGGACGGCCGCCGCTTCGTCGACGTGTCGCCGCTCGTCATCCACCCGGCGTCCGCGCCGTCGGCCCCGAGCCTGTCCGCGCCGGAGAGCGCCCGGCCCGGGCTCGGTGTCCCCGCGACCGACGCCGTCTCGTCCGCGCCGCGACCGGCCGACGCGCGCGCGGCCGACGCGCCCGTCGGCGTCGACCCCGAGACCTTCGCGGAGGGGGTCGCGGTCGGCCTCGCCCTCGGCGGGAAGATGCCCGCCGCGACGCAGCCGGCGCGGGACCACGTGGACGCCGCCCCGCCTACCCGCACGCGCCGCCGCGCCGCGCGGCCCCGGACCGCGGAGTCCGGCGCCGACGCGGGCCTGCCGAGCGGCCCGCTCCCCGTGCCGGCGGGCCCGCCGCCGGCCCCGGACCCGGCGCCCGCGCCCGCCCCCGCTCCGCACGCGGAGCCGGACGACCTGGACACGACGCTGGAGCACCTGCCGCGCCCGCTGGCGAGCCGCCGCTCCGCCGCGGCCGAGGTCCCGGAGCCGCCGCGCCGCCGGTCGCGGTCCGACCGCTTCACGTCGCACCCCGAGGTCGACGAGCCGGCACCCGGGCGCGCCGGGCTGGGCCAGGCCTTCGCCGAGGTCGCCGCGCCGGCCTTCGACCTGCCGGTGCCCGAGCCTCGGTGGTCCGGCGTCGAGGACGACCTTCCCCGTCTGCAGGTGCCGCCGCTGGACCCGCCGCGGCTGAGCGCCCCGCCGCTGGACTCGCTCGACGACGGCTGGACGCCCGCGCCCCGGGACCCGGGCTACGACCCGCTGACCTCGCCGGTGCCGCCGGAGCCCGCCCACCGGCCGTGGGCGGCGCCGGAGCCGGCCCGTCAGGCGTGGGAGCCGCAGGAGCCCGTCCGCCAGCCGTGGGAGTCCCCGGAGCCGGCACCCCGGCCGTGGGAGCCCGTGCCGGGCGACGACGAGGTGGACGAGGACCTGGTCGCGCTGGCCCGCACGCTGGTGCACCCGACGACGATCGTCTGGTCCCGTCCGCGCCGCCGGCAGTACTTCGAGGCCGTGCTGCACCAGGACGGGGCGATCGAGCTCGCCGACGGGTCGCGCTACCGGCACCCCGATCATGCGGCGTCGGCGGCGTCGGGCTCGCCCACCGCCGACGGCTGGAGCGTGTGGCGCCTCGGCACCGACGGCCCCACCCTGCTGGACGCCTACCGCCACCGCTTCGCCTGAGTGTTGTGAGCGGGCGTTTGGCCCTGTTTCGCGACCGAAACAGGGC